>CAZLUR010000010.1:0-34366 GCA_964562725.1 uncultured Desulfohalobiaceae bacterium
CCTGTTGTTTGAAAAACAAACAATCAGGGAGAAATTCCATGCCGTATCAGATGAACAACGGCAAGTGGCGTGCGCACCGGATGATAGAAGGAAAGAGAAAAACCAAAACATTCAGCACAAAAAAGGAGGCAAAAAAATGGGAAGCAAACCAAAGCGAAGAGAAATGGGAAAAGAGGACCCTCACGGTATCTTTGGGTGAATGGAGCACTAAGTACCTTGATATGGCCCTGGAACGATTCAGCAACAAAACCTACATGGAGAAACGCTCCATTTTTAGGTTTTTTTTCCAGGACATTGACCACCAAATGGATGCTCAGAAACTCACACCCCGCTTAGCTCAGGGCTTTCTTGGAAAATGCGCCCGAGAGCGCTCGGGACACGCCGCCAATAAGTACAGAAAGAACTTGATGGCAGCGTGGAGCTGGGGTGTAAAGTACATGGGGCTCCCAGACAGAAACCCTTTCAAGGCGGTCGAGCGCTACCCGGAAAACAGACAGCCCCGCTATGTACCTCCGGCCGAGCACATGGATATAGTCCTGGAGAACGAGACCGGGGAAGTATACACGTTCCTGCTTACCATGCTGCACACAGCTGCCAGGCGCGGGGAGCTGCTGAGGCTACGATGGGGCGATCTAGACTTTGAAAGAGAGATGATCTGGCTTGCCACAAGAAAACGAAAAGACGGCACTCTTGAATATGATAGCATTCCGATGACAAAAGTATTGCGTCAAGAGCTTTTGCGACACAAGAAGGGTGCGCGCTCAGTGTACGTGTTCTGCGGAGCGGATGGCCAGCCTTTCCTGGCGCGCCAGCACCTTATGAAAAGAGTGTGCAAGCGAAACAATGTGCCCTACTTCGGATTCCACGCGATTCGCCATCTCTCTGCCAGCCTTATGGACCGGGATGGAGTGCCAGTCGCGACAATCCAGGCCATACTGAGGCACAAATCTAGGGCCACGACAGAAAGGTACCTGCATCAGCTGAGCGGGGTGCAGGCTGACTTGGATAAGGTCTTTAATAGCGGGAAGATCGTGAAAATAGAAAAAGCCTCTGAGGGGTAGTCAGAGGCTAATTGAAATTGATTTGCACATTTTTTTGCACATGCAAATCAAGGAAACGTGTAAATTTGGCGTCCCCAAGGGGATTTGAACCCCTGCCGCCGGCGTGAAAGGCCGGTGTCCTGGACCAGGCTAGACGATGGGGACGCATATGTTTGGCTGGGGGTAAAGGATTCGAACCTTTGTTACCGGGGCCAGAACCCGGCGTCTTGCCACTAGACCAACCCCCAAGCGGCAAAGAATAGAACCATTAGAAAAAACTGCTGCCCCTGTCAAGGGGCAATTTACCGGAAAAAATTATTGATAGGCTGCCATGCGCCTGGTCTGCCTTTTAAGCTGCTTAATACGCTTGCGCAGGTATTCTTTTTGTTTATTCTGCCTGGATGAGAGATCCTGCTTCTGGGCTCTGAGTTCCTTGATCTGCCTTTTGATGGAAAAAATCTGCTCTTTATAAGGCGATGTCTTGGAATCCTTGTCTAAAAGCCCAAAGAATTCCTTTATGTTCTGCAGCAGTTCTTCCTTGCTCATGCCTGAAGCCCCGGTTATCTGGGGGATCTTTTCCATACACAATTCCCGCAGCTCCTTGGCGGTCATCTTTTCCAAGGGCTTTTTCAGGTCCAAGGATTCCAAACTGATATTGTCCTTCTCACTCATATTGCTTACTCCTGCCTGCTAGCCATCTAAATAATATTGTAAATCATCTTTGATAAAGACCCAAATCCCAAAGCATCTTCTTATAAGCCTGATAACACGAACCTACTGCAGTACCTGGATCCAAATCCAGCTCAGCTTTCTGCAGTGATGAATACATCTCGACAGCGCTCACTTCTTGCCAGGAATGCTCCAGGCGCAACATATCCAGAGAAGTTCTACTATTTAACAGTTCCAGTTTTACTTTGTCAAATGGTCTCCAGCCCAAGAAAGCTTCCACCCGCTGTAATATATCCTGGCTGTAAAATACCAGCTCCTGCATGACCACGCTGTCTTCAACACCTAAGACCAAAACGCGGTCTCTATGACCCACTGGCCGGGCCATTGCAGCCAACACAGAACCCATGATCTGCTCCCAGTTGCTCCAGAGCTTGGCAATATGCAATTCTTTTTGACCATTCTTACGGCCCTGAAAAAATTCGTCCAGGGCTTTGGCTACTGGCTTCATTTGGAGCTTCAATCCATAAACCCTCATGCCTGGGAAAAAGCAGGCATGAAGGTTACCTGTTTTTTAGTTTTGCATTTGGCAGCATCAACCGCAAGCGCATTTCGATCCTTTACTGGACGAGCCTGGCTCTGGACCGACCAACATATTCTCTTGGCCGTATTTGTGGGCATAACCCTGAAGCAGCCCATAACATCCAGCCAGCATCATGTCTCCGCCAGGCACAGGAAATTTTACAGCCTGGCCCAGCAACAGATCCCTCCTAGGCCCCAGCACGCATAATTGCTCAAAATCAACCTCTGGCTCAGAAGGCTTTGCCCTGACATAACAGCCATGGCCCCCGGCCTGGAATATCTCCTCTTCAGGGAGCAGACCTTTTTTAAACCTTTGCATATCCTGCAAAATCTGCTGGGGATCCAACATCCCGGTATGGTGCTCATACACAGCATAGACCAAACCCTGATAAATCAAAAAGGCCACAGCATGGCTGTTACCCAGATTGAGCACGCAAACTCCTTTGCTCTGGCTCAAGGTATGCACTTCCGGTACCAACAAGGCCCCCAGCACGGCTGCCGAACCAGTGTCTGTAACCAGGCAATGGCCTGCAGCATCCTGGATCTCCTGTAGTCTGGTCATAGGCGCGGGTACGTCCTCAAAGAGCAGATCCTGCATCCTGCCCTGGCTGGACTGCAGAAAATCCTTCCAGAGCCTGAATCTGCCCTGGCGGTTGCTGGAATCAGGATGAAAGCCATGATCCTGGGCTGCTGCCAGGACCAGATCCGGATAATCCAGTCCAGCCAGGGCAAGAAAATTTTGCCAGAAGCCGGGATCATAATCAGTCAGATACAAGGGAACATGTCCTGTTGGGCACTTATCCGAGATTTGAACGCCCTTGGCCCTGACCCGCTCCAGGTCATCCCCCAAGCTGTAAGCTGCCTGGGGCTGGGCACTGACCTGCAGCCCGGCCTGGATATGGTTGCGCAGTTCCCGGCCAAAGCCGCCGCCCATATTCCTGCCATAGAGGTGGATATGTTTGCCTTTACTGCTCAGCGCCCTGATCCTTTGCGCCACCATCCGGGCCGGTGAAGGCAAAATGAACTTGGGACAGTTCATCAGCTCCAGGCCCGGCTCAAAGTAAAGCACATCCTGGGTGCCGCTGCCGATATCCAGACAAAGTATGGCCATCAGTTCTCCTGTGCTGCAGTCTTGAACACCAAGGCCTCTTGCTCCAAATCCAGGATCACTTTCTGTCCTTCACTCAACTGGCCTGCAATAATCTTCTTGGCCAGGACCGTTTCCACCTGGGTCTGCAAATAGCGCTTGAGGGGTCTGGCACCGTATACCGGATCATAGGCCTCACTGGCAATAAAGTCCTTGGCCCTCTCAGTCAGTTCCAGGGCGATCTTGCGTTCCTGCAGCCGCTGGTTGAGACGCTGCAAGAGAAGATCTACTACCTGCTTGATCTCCTCCTGCAACAAAGGCTTGAAGAGCACGATCTCATCCACCCGGTTCAAAAACTCAGGGCGGAAATTGGAGCGCAGCGTGGCCATGACCTCTTCCCTGGCCCCTGGCTGCAAAGCCCCGTCTGGAGTTATACCCTCCAGCAGAAACTGAGAGCCTAAATTGGAGGTCATGATAATAATTGTGTTCTTAAAGTCCACCATCCGGCCGTGGCTGTCGGTGAGCCTGCCGTCATCCATAATCTGCAATAGCACATTAAACACGTCCTGATGCGCCTTTTCTATCTCATCGAACAGAAGGACGCTGTATGGCTTTCTGCGTACAGCCTCTGTGAGCTGGCCGCCTTCTTCATAGCCCACATATCCGGGAGGGGCGCCTATTAGCCTGGCCACTGTATGCTTTTCCATATATTCGGACATGTCCAGCCTGATCATGTTTTCTTCGGCATCAAACAGGCTTTGGGCCAGAGTCTTGCAGAGTTCAGTCTTGCCTACTCCAGTGGGCCCCAGAAATATAAAGGAACCTATAGGCCGCTGCGGATCCTTGAGCCCTGATCTGGCCCGGAGCACCGCATTGGAGACCGCATCTACAGCTTCGTCCTGGCCTATAACCCGCTGATGCAAAACATCAGGCAAGCGCAAGAGCTTTTCCCGCTCTCCTTCCATGAGCCTGGACAGGGGAATGCCTGTCCAACGGGAAATGATCTCTGCCACATCGTCCGGGCCCACTTCCTCTTTTAACAAACGGGGCTTTTCCTGTTCGCCTGACTGGGACTCCTCCTTGGCCGCGATCTGCTTTTCCAGCTCAGCCAGCTTGCCATAGCGCAATTCAGCCACCCGGTTCAGATCGTACTGGCGCTCAGCCTCTTCGATCTCCAGCCTGGTCTTTTCTGCCTCCTCTTTTAGTTGCTGCAGGCCCTTGATGGAACTCTTTTCCTTTTCCCACTGGGCCATGAGCTGAGACTGCTGCTCCTTGATCTCGGCCAGCTCTCTCTCCAGGTTCTGCAAACGCTCCTTGGAAGCGGCATCAGTCTCCCGCTTCAAAGCTTCCCGCTCGATCTCCAACTGCATGATCCTGCGGTTGATCTCATCCAGCTCAGTGGGCAGGGAGTCAATCTCAGTACGGATCATGGAGGCGGCCTCGTCTATCAGATCAATAGCCTTGTCCGGCAGATGGCGATCTGTAATGTAGCGATGGGACAAGGTGGCTGCCGTAACCAGGGCGCTGTCGCTGATGCGAACCCCGTGATGCACTTCATACCTCTCCCTTAAGCCACGCAAAATAGATATTGAGTCCTCCAAGCCCGGCTCATCAATAATTACCGGTTGAAAACGGCGCTCCAGCGCAGGATCGTTCTCTACATTCTTGCGGTACTCATCCAGGGTGGTCGCCCCTATACAATGCAGCTCCCCCCTGGCCAGCATGGGCTTGAGCAGGTTACTGGCGTCCATGCTCCCGTCTGTGCGGCCTGCACCCACTATGGTGTGCATCTCATCAATGAACAAAATCACTCCGCCCTGGGATTCCTGGATCTCCTTGAGCACTGCCTTCAGCCTTTCCTCGAATTCACCCCTGTATTTGGCTCCGGCAATCAAGGAGCCCATATCCAGGGCGAAAACAGTCTTGGTCTTCAGGCCCTCGGGCACATCCTGTTTGACAATACGCTGGGCCAGGCCTTCGGCAATTGCGGTTTTGCCCACCCCGGCCTCGCCGATGAGCACAGGATTATTCTTAGTCCTGCGGCTCAGAATGCGAATGACCCTTCTGATCTCATTATCCCTGCCAATCACCGGGTCCAGTTTACCCTGGCGCGCCTCTTCCACCAAATCCCGGCCGTATTTCTTTAAAGCCTCATATGTGGATTCTGGATTGGCAGAGGTCACCCTCTGACTGCCCCGCACTTGGCTTAGCAGGGCCAGCATTTTATCCTTGTCCAGCCTGAACTGCTTATTTACCCGGCCAATACCAGTAGAAGCTGGCTCATCCAGAATGCAGAGCAGAATATGCTCCACACTGGTATATTCGTCCTGCATCTGCTTGGCCAGGTCCTGGGCCTTGACCAGCAGGCTGTTTAACCTCTGGGTCACGAATATCTGTCCGGACTGCGCCCCAGGTCCGCTGACCCTGGGAAATTTTTTGATCTCCTCTGTCAGGGCCTGTTTATAGGCCTGGACATCTATTGCTGCCCGCTCCAGAATCCTGGGCGTAAGACCGTCCTGTTCCACCAGGGCCAGGCCCAGGTGCTCCACATCCACCTGTTGATGGCTGTGCCTGATAGCTATATTTTGAGCCTCTGTGAGGCCTTCCTGTGATTTTTGGGTAAATTTGTTCAAATCCATAATCCTTTCTCCTTAATAATTATTCACCACTAATATATTCGAATAAACTAGTGTCCTAGCGAGAGAAGCCAGGGTTTGTGGATTCGGCCAACAGGGCTTCCGGCACCTACTTTTGCAGGCCAATTCTAATCTTTTTAACGGGAACTAGCAGCAAAAGTAGGTGCCGGATCTGAGCGACTTAGAATGTGTTAAGCAAAACTGTGCAAGCCATTTCAACCTAAGAGTCCACTCACCATGATCGTCTGAAATATTCAGGAGGCCCAAAAACAGACTTTTGCTTTACACATTCTAAGGAGCGAGTTTTTTGCGCCCTGTTTGCCGAATCTTCGGACCCAGTGAATAGTCACTGCTGAACAGTTACGAATTTCATCAGAAAATGTTTGCCCCTTGGAATTAATCCCTGAGGCTCTGCATTTAATCAATATCCAGCTATGTTTAATCCCTGGGCCTGAATTTGGAGACCTGGGCCAGCTCCTGCCAGAGCTCTTTTTCCTTGGAGTCCATCTCCTTGGGTAGCTTGATCTTGATCTGTACCAATTGATCTCCTTTTTTGCTGCCCCGGCCCAGGCCCTTGCCTCGAAGCCTAAGTTTCTGGCCACTGCTGATCCCAGCAGGGATCTTCATCTGTACATTGCCCTCTAATGTGGGCACTTCAAGCTTAGTGCCCAAGGCAGCTTCCCAGGGGGCCAAAGGCAATTCATAGATCAAATCCTTGCCTTGTACCTGGAACCTGGAGTCAGGTCGCAACTTGACCTGCAGGTAAAGATCTCCAGACTGTGCTCCGCGTGCGCCGGGCGAACCCTGGCCTGAAAGTCGGATCTTGGAGCCCTCGCTGACCCCGGGGGGTATGTTCACATCCAGGTTCTTATTTTGCAACCTAGGCCTGCCATCCGGGCCAGTCACCCTTTCCTGCAGGGCCACGTTTTTTTTTCCGCCCTGGTAGGCCTCTTCCAGGCTTAATTCCAAAGTAGCGGTTGCATCCTCTCCTTTGCTTGCTGCACCCCTGCCCCGGGCGGAAAAGAAATCCTGGCCAAAACCGGCCTGGGCACGTTTCTGGCCTCTTCCCTCGGAAAAAATACTACCGAACAGGGTCTCGAAAAAATCACTGAATTCCCCACCGAACTGCTCTGCACCGCCTCCTGGCCGGCCGCCAAAAGTGAATCTGACATTCTCGAAGCCCGGAGGAGGCTCAAAGTTTTGACCATGCTCCCAGTTTGCGCCCAATTGGTCATAGCGTTTGCGCTTTTCCGGGTCTTTGAGTACTTCGTAGGCTTCGTTGACCTCCTTGAACTTCTTTTCTGCCTCCTTATCATCCGGGTGCAGATCTGGATGGTACTTTCGGGCCAGCTTCTTAAAGGCCTTGGATATCTCTTCCTGGGAGGCCTCCCTGGAGACTCCCAGGATCTGGTAGTAATCCTTGTATTCCACGCTCATAGACTAAAGACTCCTTGCCTGAACTAAAATTGCGCTTTTGACGGCCTGCTACCTTGGCCAAATCTCCTGCGCCTGGATAAACTGGACAATAATAATTTAAACCGTTATCAAGCTCCTAAAAAAAGCAGAGCCGGTTCAACTTCAGCCAGCATACAAGCATAACAATAATGCCTGGAGTATGATAGTCAACCATTGGGCCTGTATTTTGCATGCTCAAAAACTAGCTTGTAGTTTGCCTTCCTGCCCCTTTTTAATGCCCTTAAGACTGGAGCATATAATAAAACCTAAACAGGTCTACTCTCCTTGACAGGACTAGAAACTAAGCATAATTTTAATATTTAGGCTTACGCAAACAAGCTCGGACCATACCTGGTCATTTTTCCTGAACAATCAAACCAAGTCCGCGGAGGCAAGTGTGGTTAAAACAGACCTGTTTTCAAATGCAAAACAAACAGATGACGGTGTTTTTTTAAACGGATTCAAGCTGGAACCCATAGTGGAGGAATGTAAAGGCTGTGAGAGGATAAAAGATTTCGCAGGAGCCCAATACTGTAACAGCTATCCTCAGCCCGGGGCCAAATGGAGACACGGTGCGTGCAATTTTGCCACCCACATCAAGGCCAGCGTGGACAAACAGGGCCAGGTCAAGGTCAACCCCTTAAAGGCTTCTAAGCGGACCGCACGCAAAAAATAGACTAAAAATCATGCAGAAAACTCTTTTTGATTACTTGGAGACTCAACAGAACCAAGTTATTACCCTGCAAAAAGACCTGGTGGCCATGCAGGCAGTCGGTCCGGAAAATAACGGTCCCGGTGAAGGTCAAAAGGCTGATTATCTGCAGCAATACCTGCAGCACTTGGGACTGGAAAAAATCATACAGATGCCTGCGAGCGACCCCAGAGTGCAGGGCGGGCAGAGGCCAAATCTGGCTGCCATTTTGCCTGGCAAGGACAGCTCCCGCACTTACTGGATCGTTGCCCATCTGGATGTAGTGCCTGCAGGAGATCCCAAACTATGGAACACGGAACCTTTCAAACTGCAACAAGATGGCGATTTGATCTTTGGCCGCGGAGTGGAAGACAACCAGCACGGATTGCTGTCTGGCCTGCTTTGTTTACAGGGCTTTATCTTGAATGCACTGCAGCCTGCCAGGAATCTGGGCCTCTTATTGGTCTCGGACGAGGAAACCGGCAATAAATACGGTCTGGACCATGTATTGCGCCATCATGGCCAACTCTTTAGCAACGCGGATGAATTCCTGGTCCCAGACTTTGGCACTGCAGATTCTGGAATGCTGGAGGTGGCAGAAAAAGGAATGCTCTGGGTCAAATTCAGCATCCAGGGTAAACAGTGCCATGCCTCCACACCTGAAAAGGGCAACAACTCCCTGCGGGCCGCTGCCAGGCTAATCCTGGAACTGGAAACCCTGCAAAAGAAATTTAACCTGCTGGACCAAATGTTCAGCCCTGTCTGTTCCACTTTTGAACCGACCAAGATAGAGGCCAACGTACCCAATATCAACACCATTCCTGGCAGTGATGTGTTTTACCTGGACTGCAGAGTACTTCCGGATTATAAATTGACGGATGTATTAAATGCCTGCCGGGAAATGGCAGAAGAATTGGCAACCAGGACCAATACCATGATCAGCGTGGAAACAGTGCACCAGGAAGACCCTGTGCCGCGTACTGACCCAGATCATCCCATGGTGCGGAGCCTGCAGGAATCGATTGCCCAGGTCTACGGCTGCCAACCCCGAGCCCAGGGCATCGGCGGCGGAACTGTGGCAGCCTACCTGCGCAGAATGGGTTTTCCTGCAGTAGTGTGGGCCACCTTGCTGGGCACTGCCCACCAGCCGAACGAGCATACATCAGTAACAAACATTATCAACGATGCCAAGGTCATGGCCCTGCAACTGCTTTAAGCAGCAATAGTCAGGGCAAACCAATGGTTATGTCCAAACCCCCTGCTCCTGAAATCTTCCAGGTTATAATAATCGGCGCTGGCCATGCAGGTTGTGAAGCTGCCATGGCCACATCCAGACTGGGCCTGCACACCCTGCTCTTGACAATCAATGTGGACCGTATCGGACACATGTCCTGCAATCCAGCCATAGGCGGCCTGGCCAAGGGACATATGGTCAAGGAGATCGATGCTCTGGGCGGTCAAATGGGCCTCTGGGCAGATCAGGCAGGCATCCAATTCAGGACGCTGAACATGAGCAAAGGCCCTTCAGTTCGGGCCACCAGGGGGCAGATGGACAGGGAGATCTACAAAAAAAGCGTGCAACAGGACATATTCTCCCAACCCAGGCTCTGGGTCAAGGAAGCGGTGGCGGAGAGGCTTCTGACCCAAAAAGGCCGGATCACAGGGGTAGAGACTAGTCTGGAAGAACAATTTTTTGCACAGGCAGTGCTTATTACCACGGGCACCTTCCTCTCTGGCCGCATCCATGTTGGCTTGAAAAACTTTTCAGGAGGCAGGCTGGGAGACCCTGCAGCCCAGGGCCTATCTGCTGCGCTAAGCGCCCTGGGCCTGGACCTGCAGCGACTCAAAACCGGAACCGTTCCCAGACTGCTCAAGGACAGTATAGACTTTACCCAAATGCAG
This sequence comes from uncultured Desulfohalobiaceae bacterium, assembly GCA_964562725.1. Classification (GTDB taxonomy): domain Bacteria; phylum Desulfobacterota; class Desulfovibrionia; order Desulfovibrionales; family Desulfothermaceae; genus CAZBUB01. The sequence goes on from CAZLUR010000010.1 coordinate 10,060, forward strand.
ACCCAATCCGGGGACCTGCCCCTGCCTCATTTCAGCTTTCACTCCCCTGGTCCGCCTCTGCCTCAGATGCCTTGCCACATCACCTATACTACAGAACAGACCCATGCAGCGATTAAGCAAGGATTTGAACGCTCTCCTCTTTTTCAGGGAGTGATCACAGGTACCGGGGCCAGATACTGCCCTTCCATAGAGGATAAGGTGGCCAGGTTTCCTGAAAAAAAACAGCACCAAATATTTGTGGAACCCGAGGGCCTGGACAGCCCAGAGGTCTATCCCAACGGGATACCGACCAGCCTGCCCCTGGACATTCAAAAGGCTATGCTGCGCACCATTCCCGGCCTGGAGCTGGCCCAAATAGTGCGGCCAGGCTATGCCATAGAATACGATTTTGCACCCCCAACCCAGCTTTTACCAAGCCTGGAGTGCAAGTCAGTGCAGAACCTTTTCTTGGCAGGTCAGATAAACGGCACCTCAGGTTATGAAGAAGCTGCGGGACAGGGCTTGTGGGCAGCCCTGAACATCTTTTGCAAACTGACTGAACAAAAGCCCTTCATCCTGGGCCGTGACCAGGCGTATCTAGCGGTATTAGTGGACGACCTGGTCACCAAAGGTACCAATGAACCCTATCGTATGTTTACTTCCAGAGCGGAGTACAGGTTGCTTTTGCGGGAAAACAATGCTGACCAGAGATTGACTCCACTAGGCCGCGAGCTGGGTCTGGTGGGAGACCAGCACTGGCGTTTGTATCAGGAAAAAATGAATGCCCTGCAAAAAATAATGCACACCTTGGAACAGGTCAGCATCTGACCGGACAGGAGCACCAGGCAAGCTCTGCAGGAAATAGGCGCAGCCATACCCAAAAAAAGGATCTCCTTGGCAGAACTATTACGCCAACCCCAGCTGGAGATCAGACACCTTTTGAGTTTTTGCCCCGAGCTGGCGGACTATCAGCCAGACATCCAGCAGGAAGCACAAACCAGAATCAAGTATGAGGGCTACCTGAAAAGACAACAGGAAATGGTTTGCAAGTTTCAAAGTCTGGAAAAAGTGACCCTACCCCCTGAGTTGGATTACCAAGCCATTCCCGGGCTGACCAGGGAGGCTGCGGAAAAGCTCTCCAGGATTCAACCCCAAAGCCTGGGCCAGGCCAAGCGGATTTCAGGTATTACCCCGGCTGCCTTGTCCTGCCTGGAGATCCAGCTCAAAAAAATGGGCAGAATCTGAGAGTTAAACCCTTGCCAAGCAAAGCTGGCTCAATTCCAACAAATATACAGGAAAAATGGTTTGCCCTGATCCACAACCTCGGCAACGGGCCTGTCAAACCCTTAGCCCACAAGGAGTGCCAGAGTGGAAGAAGCTTCAGAAGCTAAATTATGGACTGTAATTCGTAATTTTTTCAGTGGCCGCACAGAAACCAATCCAGTGGAAAAAATAATCTCTGAAGCCAGAGAAAATGATGAGCTAGCGCCTGATGTGGCCAAGGTGCTGCAAAATGTGTTGCACTTGGATCAGAAACAGATTATGGAAATCATGGTGCCCCGCACTGATATTGATTGCGTGGAAGAGGGCCTGAGCATCCAGGAAGTGGCCCAAATGATTATTAGCAGCGGACATTCAAGGCTTCCGGTCTACAGGGACAATAAAGACCATATTGTAGGCATAGTGCATGCCAAGGACCTGCTCAAAGTTTTGTTGAGCCAGGAAAACAACCAGCTCACCCTGCGCGATTTGATGCGCTCGCCCCTGCTTATCCCGGAGACCAAAAACGTAAAGAGCATGCTCCTTGATTTTCAGAGCAAGAAAGTGCACCTGGCCATTGCTGTGGACGAATATGGAGGCACTGCAGGCTTAATCACCCTGGAAGACGTGCTGGAGGAAATTGTAGGCGAGATCGAAGACGAATATGACAACCCTAAACCGGCAGATATAAAGGTCCTGGGAGATGAAAGCTGTCTGGTTGCTGGACGCACCCAGCTTGAGGACCTGCGCCAAGAACTGGATATCAGCCTGCATTCTGATCATGTGGAGACCATTGGCGGCTATCTCACCGAAAAGGCGGGGCGCGTGCCCCAGCAAGGAGAAACCTTCCAGGTCGGTGAGCTGACCTTCCAGGTCAGGGATGCGGACAATAAACAGGTGCTTGAAATAGTGGTCTATCCTGTCCCGGCTTGCACCAAAGCGGAACTGCCGGAGCCATGATTTATATTCTGATCCTGCTCGCAGCCTGGTTCGGATTTGCCAATCCTGTCCTGCAACTGCCTTTTCTGGTACTTGTCTGGCCGGCCGGCCTGTTTTACCTGGGTTGCAAGGCAGAGACCCTGTCTCGGGCCTTTAAAAAAGGGTGGCTGGCAGGAGCTCTGGTTTACAGCGCATGCCTGTACTGGATTTCTTATCCGGTCCAGGAGTTTACTGCCCTGCCCTGGATTTTATCCCTGCCTGTACCGGTTCTGCTCGGAGTATATCTAGGGCTTTTTTCCGCCCTCTTCTGCCTGGCTGTAAGCTGGTCCCAAACCAGGCTTTCCTGGTTCAGTCATGGGATCTTCTCTGCTTTGACCTGGGTCTGCCTGGAATATCTGCGCTCCACGCTCTTCACAGGATTTCCCTGGCTCAGCCTGCCCCAGGCCCTGGCACCATGGCCCTGGAGCCTGCAGCTGCTGCCCCTGGTGGGCAGCTTCTTCCTGGCAGGCCTCATGGTGCTTTTCTCAAGTTGGCTGATATTAGGGGTCAGACAGAAGATGGCCTGGCTGGGATCTGTAATTTTGCTTTTTCTCTGCCTGGGCCTTCCAAACCTTCTGGACTTTACACAGACCACAGATTCTGAACTAATTAAAGTAAGCCTGATCCAAGGCAATATAGATCAGAATCAGAAGTGGGACCCAGAGTACCAGAAAATGACTGTGCAAGTTTATAAAGACCTCAGTAGACAGGCCCTGCAAGAGCAGGATTCCTTGCTGCTGGTCTGGCCGGAAACAGCTTTGCCTTTTTATTTACAGGAACCATCAGAACTGCAGGAAACAGTCAAGGGATTTGTCTCGGAAGAATCTGTATATCTGATCGCCGGTGCCCCTGGCTATCGTTACATAGACCAGACAAAATACCATCTATACAACCGGGCTTACCTGCTCCATCCAGAAGGTCAAATCGCAGGCCATTATGATAAGGAGCGTTTGGTGCCTTTTGGAGAATATGTCCCCTTGCAGGATTTATTGCCCATTAAGCGGCTGGTCAGTGCAGCGCAGGATTTTTCACCAGGCCAGGAAACCAAGCCTTTAAACATTCAAAACCTTGCCCTGGGACTACTTATCTGTTATGAAATAATATTCCCGGACTTAGTCCAAAAAAGGATCCAGCAAGGAGCGAACATGCTGCTCAATATCAGCAATGATGCCTGGTTTGGCCGGACTTCCGCACCCAGGCAGCACTTGCATCAAGCAGTGCTCAGGGCCCTGGAGCAAAACAGATGGGTCCTGCGTGCCACCAATACTGGAATCTCAGCAATTATATCTCCCCAGGGCAATATTCAGTCAACTTCTACCCTGTTTCAGGCAGAAATCATTAATTCTGCACAATGTGCAATGATCCCCAAGCAAACCATCTTTTCCAGGCATTATCAAAATTTAAAACACGCTGCCTGGATTGGTTTTATCTTGCTCTTTGTTTTGGCCCTGTTCAAATCCAAAAGGCCTAAAGCGCATCTATTCTATAATAATCAAAAAGAATGGGCTCAAAAATTAAACCAAACTAGAACCGGTATATAAGTAAGCCATGAACCAGACCAGAATACAGTTTTCAGATCTCAAAAAACAAAGCACTGAACTTCTGCAGCAATTCGACTCTTTTTGGAGGCGCCTTTGACTTTGCTCAAAGCAAGAACAGGCTGCAGGAAATAGAAAATGAGCTGAGCAAATCCGAGGTCTGGAACTGCCCCCAGCAATTCACTCCCCTTTTAAGAGAGAAAAGCCTGCTCAACAGTTGGATCAATGAAGTCCAAAAACTGCAGGAAAGCAAAGCCAGCCTGCAGGAGTGGCTGGAACTGGCTGATCAGGAAGAAGATCCAGAAATGGTGCAGGCGGTCCAAGAGCAGATGCAGGATCTGGCCAGAAGGCTAAAGCAGATAGAATTGAAGACCCTGCTCTCGGCTGAAGAAGATAAGGCTGGTGTCATTTTGGAAATACATCCTGGAGCAGGAGGCACAGAGGCCCAGGACTGGGCTGAAATCCTGCTGCGCATGTACAAACGCTGGGCTGAAAACCATAACTACCAAGTCAGTCTCTTGGACTATTTACCTGGCGAAGAGGCCGGCCTAAAAAGCGTGGTGCTGAACATTGAAGGCAATTATGCCTATGGGTTGCTCAAGGCAGAAAAAGGCATCCACAGACTGATCCGCATCTCTCCCTTTGACACCTCAGGCCGCAGGCATACGTCCTTTGCCTCTGTAGATGTTTATCCTGACCTTAGTCAGGAGATAGAAATAGATATCCAGGAACAGGATCTGCGCATTGATGTCTTCCGTTCCAGCGGGCCCGGAGGACAATCTGTGAACAAGACCAGTTCAGCTGTCCGTATGACTCACTTGCCCAGCGGGATAACAGTCCAGTGCCAAAATGAAAAATCCCAGCACAGAAACCGCGATTCTGCACTGAAAATCCTCAAGGCCAGGCTTTACGAAATAGAACTCCAAAAAATGGCAGAAGACAAGCAGTTGAAATATGAAGAAAAAAGCGCTATAGCCTGGGGCAGCCAAATTCGGACCTACACCCTGCAGCCCTATAGACTGGTCAAGGACCACAGGACTTACACTGAAAGCAGCGATGTAGACAAGGTACTAAATGGAGAACTGGATGAATTTATTCGCAACTATCTGATTTACCTACATGGCCAAAAATTCAGCTCCAGTAAGGAGCTCTGAAACTACCCCATCTGATCAATCCGGGTATAATTTTTTTAGGCTTGACAGTCAGTTCGAAATTAATGCATAAAATACAAAGCTATAAGATTTTGGGCAGGCCCATCTTATAATTACCTCAATGCAAATATAAAACTCAATTCAACGCCATCTTAGAAGAGAGGAAAAGATGAACAAAAGTCAATTGATCAAAGCCCTGGCTGAAAAAAGGGATGTCTCCCTGGAAGAAGCAACTACTATTGTGAACACATTTTTTGACAGCATCAAAAAATCCCTGCAAAATGGTGATAGAGTGGAAATCAGAGGATTCGGCAGTTTCAAGATCAAGGAGTACTCCGGGTACCAGGGGCGCAACCCCAGCACCGGAGAACTGGTGAATGTCCAGCCCAAGAGGCTGCCTTTTTTCCGGGTGGGCAAAGATTTGAAAGAGTATCTAAATCAACAATAACTCTGCCCCTGGGCCAAAGAATAAAATGCACAGAACCCTAGCCCAAGATAGAATGCAGGGTGCAGAACCTATTTGCTTTTACAAAATGCATGGCAGCGGCAATGATTTTGTCCTGCTCTTGAATGACGAGCTGCAAGTGCCTAGAGACATGATGCAGGTCTGGGCCAGTAAGATCTGTGACCGCTTTTTCGGCGTGGGAGCAGACGGTCTGATTTTTTTGGAGTCTGCAGCCCATGACATTGGGCTGGATTACAGCTGGCACTTTTACAATTCAGACGGGTCCCGGGCTGAAATGTGCGGCAATGGATCGCGCTGTGCAGCATGGCTGGCTTATGAATTGGGCCTGGCTGGCAAAAGCCACATCCTGGGTACCGATGTTGGGCCGGTCCAGGCCAGGGTCCTGCCTGATCAGGGTCTAGTAAAAGTCCTGCTCACCAAGCCCAGGGAACTATCCATGCATCTTGACCTTGTCCTGCCTGACCAACAGTTAAGGCATGTCCATTTCGTGGACACCGGGGTGCCCCATGTGGTGTATATAACGGGTGATGCAGATCAGTTGGCAATTAAGGACTTGGGGCCCCAAATACGCTACCACAAAAAGTTCGCACCCAAGGGCGCCAATGTCAATCTGGTCTCCCTGCGAGGTCCAGATCGGTTATATGTCCGCACCTATGAACGCGGTGTCGAGGCAGAAACCTTGGCCTGCGGCACAGGAGCTGCTGCTGCAGCTGTGGTTGCAAGAGAACTGGGCCTTTGTTCGGATCAGGTACATATCACCACTTCAGGTAATGAAGAGTTGACCATTTTCCTGGACCAAGGCCTGGCCTATCTGCAAGGCCCAGCTGTTTTAGTTTTCACCGGATATCTAAATCCCAGGGTAGTGCAACTGACAAAACAAGGTCTGAATCAGGCAAGCAAGACTTAGCTCAGGAGGAAAAAAATGCAATTCACCGGAGCATTGACCGCTTTGGTCACCCCATTTAAAAATCATCAAGTGCACGAAGAAAGCTATAGAGAACTCATAGAATGGCAGGTGGAGCAAGGCATTCACGGCTTGGTGCCCTGCGGGACCACTGGGGAGTCCGCCACCATGTCCCATACTGAACACAAGCAAGTGATCAAGATCTGTGTAGAACAGGTCAAAGGCCGGGTGCCGATTCTGGCTGGCTCGGGCTCCAACAACACCCTGGAAGCCATTGAACTGACCAGGTTTGCCAAAGAAGCAGGCGCTGATGGGGCCCTGCTCATTACGCCCTATTACAACAAACCCACCCAGGAGGGCATGATTGCCCATTACAAAGCCATCGCCCAAGAAGTCTCCCTGCCCATGGTAGTCTACAATGTACCTGGCAGGACCGGCTCTAACCTTCTGCCCAGTACTCTGGCCAGTATACAGCAACAAATCCCTGAGGTGATAGGAGTCAAGGAAGCCAGCGGAGATATAAAACAGGTCTCTGAAATTATTGAATATTGTGATCAAGACTTTACTGTGCTGGCTGGAGAAGACTTCATAGTGCTGCCCTTGCTGGCCCTGGGCGGAAAAGGGGTGATATCAGTGGTCAGCAATATTGCGCCTAGAAAGATGAGCGAACTTTGCACTGCACACGCCCAACAGGAACGGCAGAAATTACTGCAGCTGCATTATGAACTGGCTCCGTTATGCAGGGCCATGTTCTTGGAGTCCAACCCAATTCCGGTCAAAACAGCCCTGCATCTCATGGGTAGAATGGACCTGGAACTCAGGCTGCCCCTGACAAACTTGCAACCGGAAAACCAGGAAAAACTGCGGGTGATCCTGCAGCAAGCCGCTTTGATTTAACAAACACAGCAGAAAAAGGAACAAACAGAGCATGCAGGTCAACTGCCGGCTTTGAGCAGCACTGCATCCAGATCGTCCAGTTCCCGCACCAGGACATCCACCTGCTCAACCCGCGCGGTATTCACCTTTTTGCCTATATAGTCTGCGTGGATGGGCAATTCTCTATGCCCGCGATCAACCAGCACCAACAGCTCCACCAGCCTGGGCCGACCGAAATCCAGGATGGCCTCCAGGGCGGCCCTGATGGTCCTGCCGGTATAGAGCACATCATCTACCAACAATATTTGCTTGTCCTGCACGGCAAAAGGGATCTGAGTACTATTTATCCGGGGATGGGAAGATAAAGACGTCCAGTCATCGCGGTAGAGGTTGATATCCAGCTTGCCGAAAGGCAGGGCTGAGCCCAGCTTGGTGTCCAGGAACTGCTTGATCCTTTGTGCCAGCTGCACTCCCCTGCGCTGAATGCCGATCAGAGCTAAGTCCTGCATCTGTACATGTCTTTCCAAAACTTCAGAGGTTAAGCGCTCCAGGGTACGGTGCATCTGCTCGCTGTCCAAGATTTCAATTTTTTTTTGCATAGACCTGCCAAAAGTCACTTTTTTAGGATTATCCATGGACCTGCCTTTTCTGCTGCAAGCTCGCCTAGTTGAACGTTTCAAAAGATTTATCATCAAAGTTCTTTTTGAAGACGGCACTGAGCAACTTGCCCATTGCCCGAATACAGGCAGCATGCAGGGCTGCAGCCTGCCAGGGCAACCGGTATACCTCTCCCGGTCACAAAATCCCACACGCAAGCTGGATTATACCTGGGAAATGATCCAGATGCCCACTTCCCTGGTTGGTGTGAACACTGCATCCGCTAATAAAATTGTCTTGGAAGCCTTGCACAACAAAGCCATCAAGCAGTTAACAACGTATGTCAAGTTCAGATCCGAGGTCAAGACCAGTAGCAAAACCAGGATTGATTTCCTGTTGCAAAACCATTCCGGCCCGGATTGCTATCTGGAAATCAAAAGCTGTACCTGGGTTCAAGATGGCCGGGCTATGTTCCCGGATGCCAAAACTACCAGGGGCCAAAGACACCTCCAGGAACTTGGCGCATTGCAGGCTAAAGGCTACAATACAGCAATCTTGTTCCTGATTCAAAGACAGGATGCATTGAGTTTCAGCCCGGCAAAAGACATTGATCCTAAATACACAGCCCTGCTCAAAGCAGCCCAAATGTCCGGAACCCAGATTCTGGCCTATGACTTGAAGTTAAGTTTTGATAAAATGGTCTTGCATCAAGAAATACCAGTTCTTTTATAACTTGCAATAGATTTTCAAAGGATTAATTGCTGGGTTGCAACTGCTAACTGCAAACCAGCCCTGACTATGTATTCAAAATTGACTTTTTAATAAAAGAAATTATTATTAATATTGTATTTGACAACTAGAAGACTTGGCCTTATTATAAAAAAAGAACAAAATAGGAGGCAGATATGTTAGATTTGACCGAAGGCGCAAAAAGCTTACTTGATCAACATTTTCAGAAACAGGAAAATGTGTCCCCCATCAGGGTCTACATGGCTCCAGGCTGAGGCGGTCCACAGCTGGGCCTTGCTCTGGATGAGCAAAAAGACACTGATGATGTTTACGATGTAAAAGGCTATACATTCCTGGTGGACAAAAGCCTGATGCAGACCGCAGCTCCCATTGTAGTTGATGGCAGCCAATTTGGATTTAAAATATCTTCTCAGATCAATACTGATGCCGGTGGTGGTTGTAGTTCCTGCACCAGTTGCTAGACCAGATTTGAAAAACAAAAAAGCCGGACAGTTAGCTCCGGCTTTTTTGTTTTTAAAGACAGCATAAAAACTCTGCATCCTGAACCAAACGGCTTTTGCGGCCTTTAACCTACCTCATATCCTGATAATCCAAAAAAGATTCAAACTCGCTGCTGTAAATATAGAGCAGGACCAGGGCCAGACCAAAAAGCAAAGGTCCGTAGAGTAGACCTATCAGGCCAAAAAAGGACAGCCCACCCAGCAAGGAGAGGAACAAAAGCAAAATACTCATGTTCGAACCTCCGCTCATAAAGACAGGGCGCAGCAGTTGATCCACCAAGCCTACTACAAATGTGCACCAAAGCAGCACAAAGATCCCTGGGCCTGTACTGCCGGAAACCAAAAGATAGATCCCGGCCGGAACCCAGATCAGTCCTGTGCCCACCACTGGAATCAAGGACGAAAAAGCCATCATAACTCCCCAGAATAATCCGGGCAGGCCAACAATCCAGAAAGCCAGGCCGCCTGCCGCACCCTGGGCCATAGCAACCACTATGGCTCCCAGTATTGCAGACCTGGATACATCCTTGATCTTTTGGATTATCCGCTGCTTCTGAGTGGCGGACAGGGGCATCAGATACAGGATATACCTGGAAAACTTCTCTTCATCTCTGACTACAAAATAAAAGATGAGTATCATCAAAAAGAACTTGGCCACCAAAGCAGTCAAATTTCCCACAACATGACCGGCCTGACCCACAAAATATGATCCCCAGCCAGCAGTTCTATTCAGCAGGATCTGCTCCAGATCCATTGCCTTTAGATCCAGGTCCGGGAAAAACCTTTGCAGGTTTGGCCAATAGTCCTGGAAATACTGAATGGTACGTTCCACTAAAGGCAAGGCATACAATTCTTCATACCTGCCCTGGTCAATCCAGTTATAGATGGCTCCGAAGGAGCTTATGCCCTGCTTGATCAAGGCTGTGAAGACAAACATCAAAGGCAGGATGACAATAAAAGTAAGCAGCATACAGGAAATAAAGGCTGCCAGATTCTTTCTGCCTTTGAGCCTGCTTTCCAGCTTGCGATGGACAGGACTGAGCAAAATACCAAGAAGAATAGCCACAATAATAGGATCCAGAAAAGGCTTAAGCATGGAATAACAGCCATAGAGGACAACAAATAAGAGCAGAAACAGAAAAATATGGCTATGACTGATATCCAGCTTAATGACCCTTTCTTCTGATTTGCCATGGCTGGATGCATCATGCTGCCCTGCTGCATCCCTTGCATCTTCTGCAGCTTGCTCTGGCGGCAGCTCAACCTGACTTTGATTTTTTTCCTGCATAAGCCAAAGAACTTTATGTTCTTGATCCAACTAATTAAATTTGAAATAACGAAGAATACAAACAATTAAAAATTTTTCACCCTCCAGTTAAACTCGGAAAACTTAAACCTTGCCCTCTCCAGTGCTTGCATAGAATGCCAATAATGCATAAGTTGTCCCTTTAGCGAGCCACCAATCCTGATCTGGTTCAATATTGTCAGAACACCTGAAATCACTGATTAAAAACAACTTGGGGCCAGAGTCCAATAATTTGCCCATGACACAAGAGTTCTCTGCCATCATCCTCAGCGGAGGGCTTAATACCAGAATGCAGGGTCTAAACAAAGGTTTTCTGCGCCTGCAAGGCCAGTCTTTTTTGCAAAGACTGCTGGATGTTTTGCAGCCTTTGTTTCCAGAAATAATCCTGGTCACCAGGCAGCCTGAATTGTACCAGTCTCTGGGGGTACGTGTGGTCACGGACATATTTCAGGTACGTTCTGCCCTGACCGGAATTCATGCAGGGCTTTTGCATGCAAGCTGTAAGCAGGCCTTTGTCACTGCTTGCGACACTCCCTTACTGCAATCCGCCTTAATCCGGGCCCTGCTTAAAAATTGGGACCAGGGCTGCCAGGTCCTGGTACCTAGAAAAGGAAAATTTTACGAACCATTGTGCGCAGTCTATTCCAGGCAGTGCCTGCCCTGGATCGAAGAACTGCTGCATAATACACGGATCAAAACCAGCAACCTGTATAGCCTGGTCAGGGTCAAGGAAATCCCTGAGCATATCCTCAGTGCTGCAGACCCAAAACTACTTTCCTTTTTAAACATCAACAGCAAACAGGACCTGCACAGGCTACAAGGCCTGCTCCAAGACAAAAATATGCTGGACAAAGGGTTATCACTGGCCCCAATCCAGCCGGATCAGGATTGGCTGCAGAAATAGATTTCCTGCAATATCTCCCGGGCTCCATTCTCTAAAATCTCCCTGGCAGTCCCTCTACCCAGGTCCTCAGCCTGGTCTGAACTCGCTTTACATTGCCTGCGCAGCACTTTTTTACCTTGCAGATCAGCAACCAAGACCTGCAAGACCAGGATTGAACCCGTTTCCAGCTGAGCCAGGCCTGCTATAGGTACCTGACAGCCGCCCTCTAATTCATGCAAAAAACTTCTTTCCGCGGCAATAGCTAACCTGGTAGGCTCATGCTCCAAAAAAGCCAACTGCTTTTCAAGTTCCAGATTCGATTGCACATACTCCAGGCCCAAGGCACCCTGGCCTATAGCGGGCAAAAAATCAGGAGGTTGGAGTTTGTATGCGTGCTTGACCTGCAGCCCAAGACGTTCAAGGCCAGCAGAAGCCACCACGATAGCTGCAAATTGGCCCTGTTCCAATTTGCGTATCCTGGTATCCAGATTGCCGCGCAAATTCTTTATTTTCAGATCCGGCCGCAAGGCCAAAAGCTGGGCCTGTCTGCGCAGGCTGCTGGTGCCCACAGTACTGCCCAGGGGCAGAGACTGCAGGTCTTTGTAATCCCTGCTCAGTAAACAATCTGTAAAGTCGCCCCTCTTGGGCATTACCCCCAGCTTTAGGCCTTGAGGCAGCTCTGCCGGCACATCCTTCATGCTATGCACAGCCAGGTCAGCCTGCCCTGCCAGCAAAGACTCCTCAATCTCCTTAACAAACAAGGCCTTGCCCCCAATCCGGGCCAGGGGTACATCTTGTATTTTGTCCCCAGAGGTCTTGATAATTTTCAACTTGACCTGCAGGTCAGGATACTGCTCCTGCAACAAACCTGACACATGATTGGCCTGCCATAATGCCAATTTGCTGCCCCTGGTGGCTATAATCAACTGCTGCATCCTAATGCCCACTGCTTTTTCTTTACTGCACAACCTAATGGCACTCTAGCCGCAAGAGGCGCAGCTGCCAGCGCTGCAACTGCTGCACCCGCCTGCAGCAGAACCTCCAGCCCCGCTATTGTTGGTTGCTCCGCCAATTCTGGATCTACACTTGGAAACCATCTTTCTGGTTTCCTGGGATGCGCACTTGGGGCAGGCCACAGTATCTTGCCTGCTCAGCATGAGTTCTTCGAATTCATGGGCACAGTTGGCGCAGGCATACTCGTAAATGGGCATAATTTTTTCTCCCTATCTCAAAGAGATCTAATCTGTTATAGATAAGGCTCCAACTCATGTACAGCGTCGAACAAGTAATAATCAACTAGTTTACAGATCATGTGCCCAGCCGCTATATGTATCTCCTGCACCAAGCAGGTCACCTCGCAAGGTACCTGCAGCAGGAAATCACATTTGTGTTGCATTTCTGAGGACTGGGCCCCGGTCAGGCCCACGCAGACCAGGCCCTTTTCCGCACAGCAGTCCAGGGCCTGCATGATGTTGGCGCTCCTGCCGGAAGTAGAGATGACCACCAGGACATCTTTTTCCCGGGCCAAGGCTTTGATCTGTTTGCTGAATATCTGCTCAAATGAGTAATCATTGCTGATGGCTGTAAGTACTGAACTGTCGGTTGTCAAGGCCAATGCCGGTAAAGGGGGTCTTTCCAATTGAAATCGATTCACAAATTCTGCGCTCAGATGCTGGGCATCTGCTGCACTGCCTCCGTTTCCACAGAACATAACCTTGCCTCCGTGCACCATGCTAATGGCTATACTCCTGGCAATATGCAGCAAAGTATTTTTATTGGCCGCAAAAAATTCCCTGCGCAACTTAATACCCTGCTGAGCGTAATCTTCAATAACTCCCAAGGCCTGCTCAGTCATAGCCCATTACCCTCTTGGCCTTTACATTGGAATATGCTACTTTAATTTTCAGAAAACAAAGCGCTGTCACTATAACCAGGCAACAAATACATGCTGCGCAGCAACCGCTGAAAATGTCAAAACATCCCTTTTTCGAACAGGAAGCCCAAAATCATTTATGTCTCTCCCTAATCGGAATGCCCGGCGCAGGCAAGAGCACCCTGGCCGACAGCCTGGCCCGGGAGCTGGATTGGGCCTTTGTAGATACAGACCTGCTGCTCCAATCCTGGTTCGGCCTGACTTTGGAAGAACTGCGCAACAGGCTGGGCAATACAGCCTTTTTGCAGGCAGAAGAACAGATGGTGCTCAGGCTCTGGCTGCAAAGGTGTATTATAGCCACAGGGGGCAGTGTGATTTACAGCCAGCAGGCCATACAAAAATTAAAAGATATAGGACTAATAGTATATTTGCAAGCCGGATACCAGACCATTGCCAGCAGGGTGTCCTGTCATCCTGAACGCGGCCTGATCCTAGGGCAGAATCAAACCCTGCATGATATTTTCCTGGAAAGGACGCCCAAATATATGGCTGCCGCAGACCTGGTGCTTTCTACTGAAGAGTACGGGCTAAAGCAATGTGTACAAAAAATCAAGGACTGGATATATGCAGCCCAGATACAGCACAAAGCAGGAAAATACCCTTGACAAGCTGACAAAACTCTATCAACAAATGGATCAGGCCTACAATCAGACAGCCTGGCAATTAGGTCTAAGCTGCAGATCCTGCATACAAAATTGCTGTACAAGTTATTTTCAGCACCATACCTATGTGGAATGGGCATACCTCTGGCGAGGTCTGCTGGGCTGTGCTCAGAACAAGAAAAGACATTACCTGCAAAGGACAAATGCATACCTGGAAAAGAGCGGTTACCTATTGCAAAATGGGATCAAACCGCAAATAATGTGTCCACTGAATGAAAACGGCTGGTGCGGTCTCTACCCTTACCGACTCATGATTTGCAGGCTGCATGGAGTACCCAATCAAGTGATTATGCCCAATCAGGAGATCAGGTATTTCCCTGGATGCAACAAAAGCCAACAGCTCTCAGCAGACATGCAGTCTATGCCTGCCCTGGACCGCACCAGGTTTTATAGCGACCTGGCTGCACTGGAAAAGGAATTTACTGCCGAGGCGCACAGCACACCTCCCAGGGTCAGTTTGACTCTGGCAGAAATGCTGTATAAAGGGCCACCCCGGATATAATACCAAGGAGTCCGGTATGAGAACAAAAGCTATCCAATTCTTGCACTGCCCAGGTCTTTTGTGCCTGCTGCTTTTATTGCTGTTCAGTTCAGGTTGCAGCTACCAAAGTGTAAGACACCTCAACCGTCAAGTCTGGATCCCAGACTCCAGGCAGCAGCTGCAAATGAACTATCTGAACTTTGACTATAAAACCAGCAATGCTGCCGGGGGACTGCAGGTCCAAGGGACAGCTCGACCCAGAATGGAAACTTTGCCTGATTGGGCTGCCTGGTCCAAGGATATCTGGTTGGGGGCTTATCTCTGTGATCAGGAAGGCCTGGTCCTGGCTCAGGATTTACAGATACTGCCTGCACAAGCAATAGACATGGAACAGGGCTACGAGTTTCAGTTCTCTTTGCAACCCCAAAATATGGGCAGCCCCGGACCTGTATTCCTGACCTTTGGATATAGGCTGGTGCTCACCCAGGATCCGGCAAGCACTGAAGGATCGGCTCCAGAAAAACAGGTATTTTTTGCTAGCGAATCTGCTCTTTCCCGTTTATAAAGTTAACTCAAAACAAGCTGCACTATTTGTAACGAAACACTATCCTGCCCCGATTCAGATCATACGGGGAAAGCTCCACCTTGACCTTGTCGCCAGGCAGGATCCGAATATAATGCTTGCGCATCTTGCCCGAGATATGACCCAAAACCTCATGTCCGTTTTCCAGCTCCACTTTAAACATGGCATTTGGCAAAGCTTCCACTACTACCCCCATGACTTCAATCGACTCCTCTTTGGCCATAATCCCTCTTTTAAATTTTCTACATCTTTAGACACATAAATAACGTATCACACCAGGTCCACCCATTCCAGCTGGAAGTTGTCCCGGGCCTGCACTTGGAGCAGGCCAAAGCCTGGATTGCCGCTCTTGGGCAAGCTAAAGCTCCCGGGATTGAGCAGCATAACTCCAGCAGGACCCCAAGACCAATGTCTCCTATGGGTATGTCCGAAGCACAACAGATCAGGTCTTTGCTCAAAATGCTGCAATAAATCGGAGCTGTGCACATCAAGTGCATGGCCATGCGTCAAGCCCAGACACAGCCCCTGGAAATTAAGCAGCCTATAACTAGGCAGTTCCATGCTCCAGGACCCACAGTCCATATTGCCGCAAACAGCAAAAAAGGCTGGATGACTGTTCAGATAAGCCCAGACTGCATAAGAGGTTATATCTCCACAATGCAGTACAGCATCCAAATCCTGGAACATAGACTCCTGAACCCGCCTCAATCTGGAATCAGGCAATACCAAGTGTGTATCGGACATTACAGCTATACGCAAGGCAAATCCTGCTCATTGCTTTTCTGGGCCTTCCTGGATGCTAAAGGCGCAATCCAGAAGCAGACCATTTCCTGCCAACTGCATTATTTCAGGAAAAGGAGCAGCCCTCAGTACCAAATCAGATACAAATTCAGTCAATACAGGCGATCCATCCAACCTGAGCACCCATAAAGAAAGTAGTTCTCCTTGAGCCCCGATTTTCAGCCTGATTTCCACCAATCCAGTTTCCGGGGGCCTGGCCCCCTGCCAGGCCAAAGCTATCCTTTGTTTAATTTTGCGCAGCACAGCCTGCAGTTCAGGATCATTTTTCTCTGACTGTATTTCCAGCCCTGCCGAATCTCCAAAGGGGGAAGCTGCCTGCCTGGCAAGTCTCACTGCTGGGTCACCAGTTTGCCCTTTATGCTGCTGCCCATCTAGGGCAGCAGCCTGGACATGCAATCCCCTGTATAGCTCCAGGTGCAACACTTGCTGGCCTGTCCATTGCTCCTGAGCTCTAAACAGCATAGTTAGTGCTAGGACGTGCATGGCCAGGGAAAATACAATGGCTGTTATAAAAAAAAGAGCAGCTGTTTTGCTCAACATGGGTCCCTAATCAGTAACTTGGGGCTTTGCAGGGGCTGTAGCTGCCCAAAAATACAACTGACTTGCGGCTCAGTCTGGCTCTTGTTCTTTGCCGTTGGCCCTGGACCACCAACTGCTGCTCGCACTCTTAAACCACCAGTCAGTATGGTCTGTATCCATTACTGCATAGGCCAGATCCCTGCCGTAGGAAGTGCGTAGGCGCTTTAAGGCATGCTGCAGCCACTTTGGAGCATAAGGATTGCCCAGGTCCTGTTCCTGCTTCAAATTCAGGATCAGATCCAACTGATCAGCATCCTGGGCCAAAGCAGCCTCCGGGCTGGAGGACTCTTCCAACTCCTGCAGCACTTGCAGCACTTCATCCTGAACTCCGGTGCCCTGCAAGGCATCCTGCAAGGCTTGGCGCTCCTGGCAGGAATTATATAACCGGTTCACGTAATTAAAATCTCCGGTCCGGGCTTCATGCAGATCATGGAACAGACACATGCAAACCACTTTAGGCCAATCCAGATCAGCCAGCCTGGCCAAGACATAACCAATAACCGCAGTGCGGTATGAATGTTCTGCTACGCTTTCCTGACCACTACCCAAAAATTGAAAGCCGCTACGCTGGGTGCGGCGCAGCATGCCCACTTCGAAAAAAAGATTAGTTAAGCGTTTCCAGTTGGTTATGGATTGATTTTTCAAGTGCATAGGGCAAACCCTTTAAGACCTGTAAGCTGAATTTATACGCACGTATTCCAGGCTCAAATCTGAAGCAAGAAGCTCGTACTCAGCGCTGCCCTGTCCCAAGTCTACAATCAACTGGATCTCCTGCCTGCTCATATATTGGGCCACCAGGGCATCCAGGTCTTCCTGGACTGGGCTTCCCTGCAGAAAAACAGGACGTCCCTGGATAAGCACACTGACCTGCTGCCCGGAAAAATCAGCGCCACTGCGGCCCAAGGCAGCCAAAATCCGGCCCCAATTAGGATCCTGTCCGAAAAATGCACATTTGACCAAAGGCGAATGAGCAATACAACGGGCAGCCATTGCCGCCTGCTGATCATCCTGTGCTCGAAGGACTTGGATACGCAATATCTTGCTTCCGCCTTCAGCATCCTGCACTATCAAATAGGCTAATTCCTGACAAACTTCCAAAACCGCCTGCTGTAGGGCCTTTATTTCTGCACCTTGCACCCTGATAGAGCTGGCTCCATTAGCCAGGGCCAATACACAATCGTTAGTGCTGGTATCCCCGTCTACTGTAATCCGGTTAAAACTCCTGTCTACGGCATAGTTGAGGACGTTTTGCCACTGTTCAGCTTCAACATCGGCATCTGTGAGCAAAAAACAAAGCATGGTAGCCATATCCGGGCAGATCATGCCAGCACCTTTGGCCAAACCCAAAACATTAATCTCTCCAGCGCAAAGCTGCACCCTGCGCTGGCATGTTTTGGGGTAAGCGTCTGTGGTCAGCATGGCTTGCGCAACATGCAAAGCCCCTTTGCTGCCCAGGTTAGAATTAAGGTCCTGCAGGCAGGCCCTCCAAAGGTTCAGATCCAAGGGCTGCCCTATGACCCCGGTGGAGGCAGGCAGGATATGTTCAGGATCTATTCCCAAAACTTTGGCAGTCATGCGCAGGCTGTCCAGGCAATCCTCTGGGCCGCGGCTGCCGGTACAGGCATTGGCCTGGCCCACATTGACCAAAATAGCCCTGATTTGCTCTTTGTATAACTTCAATCTTTCCCGGGCTATAGTTATGGGAGCGGCCTGAAACTTGTTCCGGGTAAAAACCCCGGCCGCCTTAGCTGGAACCTTGCTCAAAATCAAGCCCAGATCGTCCCTGTCCTTGTATTTGAATCCAGCCTTGGTGCTGGCAAAACAAAAGCCACTGGGTGCTGACAACATATGCTAACTCCATGCCCAAACTGTAAAGCAACAACTGTTGATAAGGGCCTCATACCACCAGGACCTGGACATGGCTAGCGGCCTATCCGCAACATTTCTTGAACTTTCGGCCACTGCCGCAGGGACATGGATCATTTCGCCCCACCTTGGGGTCCTTGCGCTTATAAGGCTGCTTGGCAGCAGGGCTGTCCTGCTGGCTTCCGGAAAATTGCAGATCCTGGGCCTGATCCTCATGCTGTAGTTGGTCTTGGGAGACTTCCCGCAGCCGAATGTGACAAAGCCCTTTAAGGGTATTTTCCTTGATTAAATATAGCAATTCCTGGAAAAGTTCAAAACCTTCCCGCTTATACTCCTGTTTGGGATCCTTCTGGCCATAGCCCCTAAGACCAATGCCCTCTTTCAAGTGATCCATATTCAGCAAGTGCTCTTTCCAGTACCGATCCAAACTCTCCAGAAGAAAAAAGCGCAAGATCTCTTGATAATGCTCTCCAGCCTTGTCCTTCATGTCTATGAATATAGAATGCACAGCCTGCTTGGCCTGATCTCTATCTGGCAGTCCTGATTGCAGATCCCAAATGCGCTGCAGGCCAAAAACCTCTTCCAGCCTGGCCTTGAGGATGTTCTGGGCCTCCTGTCTTTGCTCCGGATCATTTCCCGCTTGCTCCTGTCCGGCATAGATCTGTTCTATAACATCTTCCAAAAAACCGAAGACGGTATCTTCCAGATTTTCCTGGACCATGATCTCTCTGCGCCTGGTATAAATTACCTCCCTTTGCTGATTGAGAACATCGTCGAACTCCAGGAGCTGCTTGCGGATATCAAAATTGTGCTCCTCAACTCTGCGCTGCGCATTTTCAATAGCCCTGCTGATCAGGTTATTCTCAATGGCCTGGCCTTCCTCCACGCCTACCTTGTCCATGAGGTTGGAAATACGCTCCGAACCAAAAAGACGCAGCAGGTCATCATCCAGGGCTAAATAAAACCTGGAACTGCCCGGATCTCCCTGCCGTCCGGACCTGCCCCTGAGCTGATTGTCAATCCTTCTGCTCTCATGTCTTTCTGTGCCCAGAATATGGAGTCCGCCCAGTTCGCGTACCCCTTCCCCCAACACTATGTCCGTGCCTCTACCCGCCATATTGGTGGCAATGGTCACCCTGGACTTGTTGCCAGCCTCTGCTACGATTTCAGCTTCCTTTTCGTGATGTTTGGCATTGAGCACTTCATGGGGCACCTTCATTTTTTTCAGTTCAGTAGAAATCAATTCAGACTTGTCTATGGAGGTGGTGCCCACCAACACTGGCTGGCCCTTTAAATGCAGATCTTTTATGGCCTGCACAATGGCCTGATATTTCTCTTTTTGGCTCATATAAATGGCGTCAGGATAATCCTTGCGGATCATGGGCTTATGGGTGGGAACCACAGAAACTTCCAGATTGTAAATCTCTTTAAACTCAACGGCTTCTGTGTCTGCTGTTCCAGTCATACCCGCCAGCTTATGATAGAGCCGGAAAAAGTTCTGAAATGTGATGCTGGCCAGGGTCTGGTTCTCGGCCTCCACCTTGACCCCTTCCTTGGCCTCCAGGGCCTGGTGCAGGCCATCGCTGTATCTGCGGCCGGGCATGATCCTGCCTGTAAACTCATCAACGATGATCACCTGCCCATCCTTGACAATATAATCAGAATCGCGCTGAAAAAGGTTATGCGCTTTAAGGGCCTGCAAGATATGGTGCTGATAGTTGATGTTCTTGGGATCGAACAGGTTGTCCAGGCCCAGGATCTGCTCACATTTCTGCACCCCTTCGTCGCTCAGGGTCACTGATTTGGCCTTCTCATCCACGTTAAAATCCCGGTCTCTTATTAATCTGGGCACAATGGCATTGATCTTCTTATACAATGCTGTGGAATCCTGGGCTGGGCCGGAAATAATCAGCGGAGTCCTGGCCTCGTCTACCAGGACTGAGTCTACCTCATCCACAATGGCATAATGCAGATCCCTTTGTACCAGCTGATCCGGATAGAACTTCATATGGTCGCGCAAATAGTCAAATCCAAACTCGTTGTTGGTGCCATAAACCACATCGCAGGCATAGGCCTGCTTGCGGGCCTGTTCATCCAGTCCATGCTCAATATTGCCTACACTGAGCCCGAGATATCTATAAATATTGCCCATCCATTGTGCATCCCGCCTGGCCAGATAATCATTGACAGTGATCAAGTGCACGCCTTTGCCCAACAGGGAGTTGAGCACTATGGGCATGGTGGCCACCAGGGTTTTGCCCTCGCCGGTTTTCATTTCCGCGATCTTGCCCTGGTGCAGTACTATTCCTCCCAGCAATTGCACATCAAAGGGCCTGAGGCCCAAAGTCCTCAGCGAAGCCTCCCTGACCAGAGCGAAAACTTCAGGCAGGAGGCTATCCAGGTCCCGACCCTGCTGCACTTCCTGACGCCACTTTGCAATCCTGGCAGGGAATTCAGCTTCCGCCAGGGCCTGCATCTCCGGCTCCAGGACATTAATCTGCTCCACCAGGGGCTGAAGACCCTTTAAGTATCGTTCATTCTTGGATCCAAAGATTTTTTTGGCCAGAAAACTAAACATGCTGAACCTCTGTACCTATTTACCAGGAGAATCGGTCTACCAATCCAAAAAACTCCAGCCTGGGCTGCTCATTTTCAGAAAAGACAAGATCTAGAAGTGAGTGCAGGAAAGGCTACTAATTGGCTGTCACTTATATTTGCTCATCTCCCGGGCCAAATCCATGGCCATTGCCCTACGCTTCAACTCCTGCCTTTGATCATAAACTTTTTTGCCCTTGGCCAGTGCCAGTTCCACCTTGGCCTTGGAGTTTTTCAGATAGACCCTGGTCGGCACCAGGGTCAGGCCTTTTTGCTCCACCTTACCCCGCAGGTTATCAATCTCCCTGCGATGCAAAAGCAGTTTTCTTTCCCGGTCCGGAACATGGCCTGCATAGCCAGCATTCTCGTAGTGGCCTATATGCAGCCCGGTCAAAAAGGCCTCATTTTGAACAAAATGCACATAACAATCCTTAAAGCTGACTTTGCCAGCCCTGATAGATTTAATCTCTGTACCTGTAAGCACCAGCCCGGCTTCTATTGTTTGCAGCAGGTCATAGAGCTTTCTGATCTTCCTGTTTTCCGCCACCAGCTTTGTATTGGCCTGGCCTTTGCCCATAATGATCCCTGGTTATTCTACTCCTCTTCCCTTTCCAGCAAAGAGGAATAAAACATCAATTCTTCTGGAAAACGTTTGAATATATTCTCCCGCACCAGCTTATTATTCTGTTGCACAGAGTCGCTTTCCAGGATCTGATTCAATAGCGCATTGCAATCCTCAATACTCAACTTGCGCAAAACCCGTTTTATACCAGGTATGGACTGCGGGTTCAGGCTCAGGCTGTCCACATGCATGCCTAGAAGCACTGGCAGGCAATAAGGATCAGAAGCCATCTCCCCGCACATGCTGACCTGGATCCCTGCCCTGTGTCCTGCTTCCACCACATACTTGATGCTCCTGAGCAGGGCCGGATGCAAAGGCTGATACAGATGAGAAACATGCTTGTTGGTCCTGTCTATGCCCAGGGAATACTGGATCAGATCATTGGTGCCTATACTGAAAAAATCCACCTCCTTGGCCAATATATCCGCGACCATAACTGCAGAGGGCAGCTCAATCATAATGCCCACCAGCATTCTGGGATCAAACCCAAGGCCTTCCTGGGTTAGCTCTGCCCTGGCCTGTTCCAGGACCTTCAACACCTCGCGCAGCTCACCCTTTCCGGATATCATGGGAAACATCATGGCCACATTGCCTGTCTTGCTGGCCTGGAGTATAGCCCTTAGTTGGGTTTTGAAGATCTCTTGATGCTTGAGACAAAAGCGCACTGCACGCAAACCCAGCACTGGATTGGCCTCCTCCAAGGGGCTAAAGCCCCTGCCCACTTTATCCCCGCCTGAATCCAGGGTCCTAATCACTACCTGTTTTGGGAACAGAATAGAAGCCAGGTCACTGTATTCCTCCACAAGCTCCTTTTCAGTGGGCAGACTGTTGCGGTGCAGATAGCTGTACTCAGTGCGGTAAAGACCAACCCCATCCCCTGCATAGTCTATCACTGCACTGACCTCTTCAAAAAGCTCTATATTGGCCGCCAGTCGCACCTGGAACCCGTCAAAGGTTTCCCCCGGCAAATAGCGCTCCTGCATAACCTCCTGCTGATAGGACTCGAACTGGTGTTTTAAATCAGCATAACTGGCCAACTCCTGCTCATCAGGAGCAACCACTATCTGCCCCCGAAAGGCATCTACAATAATGAATTCATCATCCTGGATACTGTCCTCCAAATCCTCCACCCCCACTACTGCAGGAATTTCCATAGTTCTGGCCAGAATCGCCACATGGGATGTTCTGCCCCCCTGGGCTGTGGTAAAGGCCATTATCTTGCTCACATCAAGCTCAACAGTGTCAGCTGGGGTCAGATCATGGGCCACCAGAATCACCCTGGAGGTTATGGGCTTGACCTCATCGTGGTTGCCCAGCAGGTTGTTCATAACCCTTTGGGCCAGAACCCTTATCTCATGCATGCGCTCTTTGAAATACTCATCCTGCACTGATTTGAAGCTGTATTCAATTTCAGCTATGCCTTTTTCCAGGGACCATTCAGCATTGAGTTGCATCTCCCGAATATAGCGTTCAGTTGTCTCCCGCAGTTTAGGATCCTGCAGAATCATGATATGATAATCCAAGATTGCCAAATGCTCTGTTTGTTCCCTGGAGATTTCATCCTTTATCTTCTGCAGTCCTTCCAGGGTGCTCTCAAACGCTTCCCTCAGCCGGTCGATCTCCTGCTGCACCAAGTCCTGGGAAATGTTCTGCACCGGCGCCAGGCAATAGTGTCCCCTGTTCAGCAAGTAAGCCCTGCCGATGGATATCCCGCTGGAGACAGCAATCCCTTGCAGCACTTTTCTGGCCATGGTCAGCTTTCCCCGAACCCATTTTGAAATATCTTTTCCAAATGGATCACAGCCTTTTCCGCATCAGGGCCAAAAGCGCGCAAGAGCACAGTCTTGCCTTGGACTGCAGCCAGGCTTAGAATATCCAGCACGCTTTTGGCATTGACTTCCGTGCCGTCCACGATCAAATTAATATTAGACGCAAATTTGCCGGCTTCCTGTGCCAATTGGGCTGCCGGCCTGGCATGCAGCCCAAGTTCATTGCGTACATAAACCTCTTTTTCAATTTCACCATGTTCCATAATCAACCCGTGCCGAGTATATATTATTCGCTTTAACCTGGAAAACAAGCTGCATTGACCAACAGCCAGTCTTTGAGCAGCCAGAAGCCAACCAACAAGAGCAGCAGAATTTCCCGGATCAGGATCCTTTTATAGACCAGATAGACCAGGAGCCCGGCCAAAACAGTGCTCAGCCCAAAAGTTACCGGATCCCTGGACAAGGGGTAAACAGTGTACCAGAGCAAAAGAATCAGACCGGAGTTGAGCAATTTTACCCGTTGACTCCAATTGATCAGATCCAGGCCTCTTAGTTGCTGCAAAAATGTCAGCCCCCGCATCCAGCCCAGCCAGAAAGTCAAAAGCCTGAAAACCTGCAACAGCAAAAACCAGACAGCAAACCAAAATAGGGCCAGCCAATACCAGCCATGGATCAACAGCAGGCAGCAGACCAGGGACCAGAACACCAGAACAGAACCACCGAAAAAAGAGTCCCCAATGGCAGACAAGGTATAGGCAGTGGTATTCTTGATCTTGTCCATGGCTTGATCAGACAAAAGTCCCCTGGCAATTCTGGACTCCACAAACAAAAAATAGCCCACCAGCAAGGGCGCCCAATAGGGGTGACTGTTGAACAGAGTTAAGTATCTCTTCCGGGCCTTTTTCAACTGCCTGGGGTCAGTATACAGACATTTCAGCCCTGGATCCATGGCAAAGGATAGTCCCAAGTTCTGCAAGCCCCTGGTATTAAAATTTGCACCTAAAAAATAGGTCCGCCAGAAGCAATTCATCAGGATTTTCAGGCTAAGGGACACAAACAGACACCTCCGCTTAGCTCCTTTGTCTCAGCAGCAAGAATCAATCTTCTCCAGGCCGGCCAGGCCCTCTCTGGTCTATAAGCAGTAAAAGCCTGTAGACATCTTTCGTGCTCCAGCCTTGGACCTGGCTCGCGACCTGTTTGGCAATCTGTTTGGAACTATCTTTTGCAG
>CAZLUR010000010.1:34376-46522 GCA_964562725.1 uncultured Desulfohalobiaceae bacterium
TCTTGGTTCAATAGGTCTAGAACTTCTGCCTTGGCTGTCTTCTCTGCAGGGCCAGTACCGGGCCCGATAACCACAGTGAACTCCCCGCGCGGATTCACTGGGAGCTTATCCCACTGGCCCAGGCTAAAGGAGATTAATTCCTCGTATTCCTTGGTCAATTCCCTGGCCAGACAGACTTCTCGCGGGCCCAGTATATTATAGGCCAACTTCAAACTCTGAACAAGCCTGGACTTGCGCTGAAAGAAAATCAACGTATTCTGCAGATGTCCGTACTTTTCCAAAACTCCTTTTATCTCTCCTGGCTTACGAGGCAAAAAACCCAGAAAAGTAAAAGGCTGCGCGGGCAGGCCGCTGCAGATCAGGGCTGCCGTGACTGCACTGGGACCAGGCACAGGGCTGACCTGGTGCCCGGCCTGCCTGCAGGCCCTGACCAAAAGATATCCAGGATCAGATATGACTGGATCCCCAGCACTGGAAATTAAGGCCAGGGACTTTCCTTGCCCCAACAGGGATAAAACCCGGGAAATTCGTTGCTCTTCGTTGTGGGCATGCAGGCTTAAAAAACCTTTGCCGCCCAGCTCCAGCCTATGCATCAACTTGCCAGCCTCCCGGGTATCCTCTGCAAGAACCAGGTCCACATCCTGCAAGGTCTGTCTGGCCCGGGGAGACATATCACCAAGGTTGCCAATGGGAGTGGACACCACCCACAGCCTGGGAGTATTGGATGACATCGTGTACATGTTCTATACTGCAGTGATAGCGGGAGATGAATACCGAAACCAAATCAAATCTGCAGGAACAGTGCCAAAGATCGTGCTTGGTCAGATAAGCCCTGGCCGCATTCAGCAATCTTTGGCGTTTTTTGCCCTGCAGTGCCTCCCCTGGCTCTCCCCTCTCTGGATTTTTTCTGGTCTTGACTTCCACAAAAACCAAAAGCTCGTCTTTGCTGCAGACCAGATCCAACTCTCCTTTCCTGATCTTCCAATTGCTGTGCAGGACTCTGTAGCCCTTGCCCAGCAAGAACTCCCGGGCCAGATTCTCTCCAGTTGAACCCTGTCTTAAATGCCAGGCAAGCAAAGCTGTCTCTCCCTGAGTTGTTGGCCAAGGGGCTTGAAGCTCATTCTATGCAGCGCGCAAGGGCCGAGGCTCTGCAGACTTTCCAGATGCATCCGGGTACAATATCCTTTGTGCTGGGCAAAGCCGTAACCTGGAAATTTTTTGTCCAGACTGCCCATCAGCCGGTCCCGAAAAGTCTTGGCCAGTATAGATGCTGCTGATATGCAAGGGTACAAGGCATCTCCTGCGATAATGCAACTCACAGGCAGCTCCAATTCAGGGGCCTGATTGCCGTCCACCAGCACCATTTTGGGAACCACTTTCAATCTCAGCAATGACTTGCGCATGGCCATAAGAGTGGCCTGCAGTATATTCACACGCTCAATCTCTCTTGGCCAGGATAGACCCAGAGACCAGGACAGGCAATGGTCCTTGATTTTTTTTTCCAGATAAAGACGCTGGGCAGGGGAAAGTTTTTTGGAATCATTCAGATCAGGCAGGTCGTCTTTGCGGGGCAAAACCACTGCTGCTGCCACCACTGGACCGGCCAGGCAGCCTCGGCCGGCTTCATCCACTCCGGCCAAAGGGTATGGAAATCGTTCCTGTTCAAAACCTGGCACTGAATTGCCTCAGCCGACATGGATCACAACAATACTAGGTATTCCAGCCTGACAAAAGTCCTGCTGGCTGTTAAACCAAACTGCCACCGGCCCTGCCTTATGTTGGTCAATAATGGCCGGTCCTGGTCAGCCTAAGGGTTAGCCCCTGGTATCTCTGGGCTTGATTCTTGCTGCCTTGCCTTTTAACTTGCGTAAGTAAAAAATGCGGCCTTGTCTGACCTTGCCCCTGCTCACAACTTCTATCCTTTCAATGGAAGGTGAATGCAAGGGAAAAGTACGTTCTACACCAATGCCTGCAGATACCTTGCGCACGGTGAATGTGGAATTGATGCCGCCCTTCTTCAACTTGAGCACAGTGCCTTTGAAAACCTGTATCCGCTCCTTTTCCCCTTCAATGATCCTGATATGTACATTGACCGTATCCCCAGCCCTAAACTGAGGCAGATCCATGCGCATGTGCTCCTGTTCAATTTTTTGCAGCGCATCCATCACTTACTCCTTATTCCTAATCTCAGCTTTTAGTTTTAGTTTCAAAAAACATCACCCAGTATCCTGTCCACAATTATGGCGGCCGCACTTCTGACAGAGAGGTGATTATAATCGCCCATGAAACGAATCGGGGGCAGGAGCATATCACACTGTTGCAAAACCTCTGAGGCCAGACCGTATCCTGTACCAAACAGGATAAGCACTGGTCTGTGCTCCAGCTCTTTACGCAGTTGCAGATAATTGATCCCGGCCTGCTGCCGGGCACTGGTTCCCACCAACAAGGGCTGCTGCCCGGTTCGATCCACAATCTCTGCCTTGGCTTGAGCTATATCATTTACCACCTGCACCTTTTGCATAGCCTGCAATCGATCAGGATTCCTGCGTGCTCCTGAGCCCTGCATCCAATGCGAAATCAGCTTCTTGGCCAAACCCCGCTGGTCTTGAAGTGGGGTGACCAGATAATACCCTCCCAGGGCATAGGTGCAACAAACTCGTGCTATATCGTGAATATCTAAGTTTGTCAAAGAGACCGCAGTAACTTGTTTATTTTTGTTCAATACAGGATAATGCACCAAGGCCAAGTACAAGGCGCGGCCCAAATGTATCCTGCTCAAAGAGTACAAATACTTCTGGTCTTCCGGCTCCAGGCTGGCCTGTTGCAAAAGCTCGGGTCGGTTCTGCAATGTCGTTTGCAGGGCCTGTTTCCTGCGCCAGGCTGCGATCCGCTTATGGTCCCCTGAAAGCAAGACCTGGGGCACTTCCAGTCCCTGATAGACAGCTGGCCTGGTATACTGTGGATGTTCCAGCAGACCGGAAGCAAAACTGTCCTGGCTGGACTGCGCACAGCCCATAAATTCCGGAAGCAGCCTGGAGACCGCCTCTAACAGGCAAAGGGCTGCGCTTTCCCCTCCGCTGAGCACAAAGTCACCAACACTTACAGCTTCTGCAGCGCACAGTTCTTGGAATCTGGCATCAATGCCTTCGTATCTGCCGCAGATCAAAGTCAGGCTCTGCTCAGCAGCCAGCTCCCTGGCCAGGCTCTGATCAAAGCACCTGCCTTGTGGACTGAACAGAAGCACCCGACCTGGATCAGACAAAACCATCAAAGCCTGCAGCAGAGGATCAACAGTCATGACCATGCCCGGGCCTCCACCAAAGGGCCGGTCATCCACCTTACCATGTTTATCCCGGCTGAAGTCTCTGGGATTGAGCAGGGTATAATCCAAAATCCCCTTGGCCCTGGCTTTGCCCAACAGGCCGCAAGACAAAGGAGCAGAAAAAAATTCAGGGAATAAAGTCAAGATATTAAAATGCATAACCTTATGCTGCAGCAATACCTCAGGAATCTAGGAGATAGATTTCCAGTAATCCTGGAGGAGGCTCAATAACTGCGGTTTTATTCTCCAGGTCCAGGCTGTGTACAAAAGGTTCTGCAGCAGGGAATAATACCTCCTGACCCGCTTGATCTTGTATGCTCCAAAGCTCCTGACCCATCTGCCTGGAGGCCTGTTGAATAGTGCCTATCCTGACCCCGGATGGCAAAAAAACGTCAAAACCTGCCAACTCCTGCAGATACACTTCCTGCGGGTCCTTGCGCGGAAGATCCCTTTTGCGTACATATACCTGCAATCCCAGGCATGACTTGGCCTGGGATCTGGTCAATATTGATTCAAGTTGCAATAGGACCAACCTGTTGTGCTCCCTATAACTCGAGATGAAATAAGGCCGGAGATGGCTGCAGCCAGGGAGCTGCAGATAAATCCTTTTCAAGCGGGCATAAAGCAAAGGGGAGTCGGCATAACTCTGTACACCAATCTCCCCTTTCAGCCCGTGGGCCTTTATTACCTTGCCCAGGACTATAAATTCAGACTGATACATATTATTGCATCAAACCGGCATTACTCCAAAATCTCCAAGACAACCCGCTTTTGGGCCTTTGTGGATACTGCACCCAAAATAGTACGCATGGCCCGGGCAGTACGTCCCTGCCTGCCGATAACCTTGCCCAGATCCTCCTTGGCCACTCTAAGTTCGATCACAGAAGTCTGCTCACCCTCTATCTCTGCAACATCTACTGCATCCGGATTATCCACAAGCGCTTTGGCTATGTATTCGATGAGTTCCTTGAACATAAAACTACCTCCACTTGGATTTTGACTTTCTGCAGCAGGACGTCCTTATCTATTCCTGACTGTTATAGCCTGTCTTTTTCAAAAGGGATAACACCGTTTCAGTGGGTTTTGCTCCACGTTGCATCCAGGTCCTGACTTTTTCCTGGTCGATCTTGATCTCATTAGGTTCCACCATAGGGTTATAATAACCAAGATAGTCCAACGCCCTGCTGTCTCTTCTTTTTTGGCTGTCCATAGCCACCACTCGATAAAAAGGCCTTTTTTTGGCACCCATACGCGTCAACCTGAGTCTTAAAGCCATACTTTTTCCAACCCCCGTTTAAAATTTTCTGTTTAATATTTTGTTTTGCTCCTGCTTTTTCTGGATCTAGCCTTCCAGGCCTGGGGATACTTCAGTTCATCCAGCCACCAGGACCTGGCCTTCATTTTGACCTGGGCCACAAGACTTATAGCCAGGAACAGACATGTAATTCTGCTTACTATAAACAAAAACATCTAAAACCAATCAAAAGAAAATGGAATTTGCTGGCCTATATTATTTAGTCTATAACCATTCCTGGCAGTAGATCAACTATTTCTTTTTCCTTTTTTTCTGTTTGTAATTCAACTTTTTCCTCTTTCTGTCCTTCTTTTTTTTGGACCAATTGGCAGGTTCTGCTGCAGACGAACTCTGCTCCAAGCCATCCAGGCTCCCGTTTCCTGGCAGGCCATGGGGCATTCCTCCCAATCCCTGCAGCATTGCAGATTTAGATTTTTGGCCTTTGCCGCTCATGCCTTTGAGCATCTTCTGCATCTGGGCAAAGTTTTTCAAAAGCTTGTTTACTTCCTGGACCGTGTTCCCGCTACCCCTGGCTATCCGCTCCTTGCGGCTGGCATTGATTATTTTGGGCCAATGCCTTTCTGCAGGGGTCATGGAATTGATGATTGTCTCCACCCTGTTTAATTCATTTTCCGGCATCTGCACATTTTGCAGCTGCTCCCTGACCTTGCCCAACCCTGGAATCATCTTCAGCATGGATTCAATAGAACCTAGCTTCCTTATCTTGCGCATCTGACTGCGGAAGTCCTCCAGGTCAAATTCGGCCTTTTGTAGTTTCTTCTCCAAAACCTGGGACTCATGTTCATCAAATTCCTGCTGGGCCTTTTCAATCAAGGTCAGCATGTCTCCCATACCCAAAATGCGGGATGCGACCCGGTCCGGATGAAACACTTCCAGATCCTTGACCTTTTCTCCAACACCCACCAACTTGATAGGTTTTTGAATAATCGAGCTGATGGACAAGGCTGCTCCGCCCCGAGCGTCACCTTCCAGCTTGGTCAGAACCACACCGCTGATATCCAGCAGCTGGTCAAATTTCTGGGCCACATTGACCGCATCCTGGCCGGTCATGGCATCTGCCACAAACAGGAGTTCTGCCGGGGCACACCTGTCTTTGATATTCACCAGTTCTTGCATTAGATGCTCATCAATATGCAGCCGGCCAGCTGTATCCAGGAGCACAACATCTGCAGAGTATTCCCTGGAGCTGTCCAGGGCCTGCACACAGATCTGCACCGGGTCCTGCGCAGAATCAGAAGGAAAAGCTGGGATGTCCAGTTCTGAAGCCAATTTATGCAATTGGTCTATGGCTGCAGGGCGATAGACGTCTGCCGGGACCAAATAAGGCTTCATCCTTTGCTGACGCAAAAAAAGGGCCAGTTTAGCTGCGGTAGTGGTCTTGCCAGAGCCCTGCAGGCCAACGAGCATGATCACATTGCTGCGACCTTTTTCAATATTTAATGGCTGTGCACTGCCGCCCAACAGCTGGACCAGCTCCTCATGCACAATCTTGATCACCTGCTGTCCAGGTGTCAGGCTGCCCAATACTTCCTGTCCCAGAGCCCTGGTCCGGATCTGCTGAACAAAATCCTTGACCACCTTGTAATTGACATCCGCTTCCAGCAATGCCAAGCGGACCTCACGCAGGGCCTCCTGGACATTTTTCTCGTCCAGGCGCCCATGCCCTTTGATTTTTTTAAATACCTGATCCAGGCGTTGGGATAAACTGTCAAACATATAATCGCTGTTTCTCGCTCAAGAATAATCTATTAACTTAACCGGATTAGGCTCAAAAGTCAAAGTATATCCTGGACAAAAGGCCTTTAAAGTTCCTGTAGGGCCTTTTTAAAACCCTGTTTTGAATTGCGAATGGTCTCCTCGGCTGCACAAAAGCCCAGCCGAAAATATCCAGGGCAGCCAAATCCAGAGCCTGGAACAGCCAAAATCCTCTCCTGCTGCAGTCTGCGCACGAACTGCACATCATCCCCGCCAGGGGCCTGGGGGAAAAAATAAAACCCTCCCCTGGGCAGGACAAAGCTATAACCTGCCTCTGCCAACACCTGTTGCATCAGGTTCCTCCTGGCCTGATATCTGCTTACATCAACCCCTTGTTCCAGAGCATAAAGCAATAGCTGCTGCCCTATGGCCGGAGCATTGACAAACCCCAGAACCCTGTTGCTGAAGACCAGGCCCTGCAATAGTTCCTCTTGATCCGGCATATCAGGATTAGGCAGAATATAGCCTATTCTTTCCCCAGCCAGGGAAAGGCTCTTAGAAAATGAACTGACCAGTATGCTTTGTTCATACATGGCTAAAATAGAAGGCACTGTATGGGAATCATAGGTCAAAAACCTGTAAGGTTCGTCTGAGACCAGAAAAATCGGCCTGGACAACTTAACACTTTTGCGCCGTAATATGTCACACAGCTCCTGCAACTCCTGGCTGGAATAAACCTGGCCTGTTGGATTATGCGGGGAATTAATGAGCACCACCCTGGTACGCTCATTTATATTTTCCTCTATAGCCTGCAGGTCCAGGTGGAAATCTTCCAGCCTGCATAAAACAGGCTTGAGCCGGCCTCGGTGGTTGGCTGCATAAAAGGCGTATTCCACAAAATATGGCGCAGGGCAGAGCACTTCCTCCCCAGGCTCCAGCACCGCCCTGAACAAGCTGTTCAAAGCTCCTGCCGCCCCGCAAGTCAAAACCAGATCTTGGGCCTGTACTGAAATTCCCTGCTCTTTTTCCAGGTATTCAGCCAGTTTGCTGCGCACTTGTAAATATCCCGCATTGGGCATATAACCAAAAGCAAAGGGCTCCCCAGCGCTGTCTGCTATCTGCTGCAGACCTGCTTTCACACCTGGTGGAGGAGGAAGATCTGGATTGCCCAAACTAAAATCATAGACCTGATCAGCCCCGTACTTTTCCTTCAATTCAATCCCGGTTTCAAACATTTTTCTGATCCAGGAACTCTGCTGCAAATAATCCTTGATTTCCCTATTCAGCACTTGCATTTCAGATCTCCTTTAGGAATATTTTCATGCTAAGCAGCATGCAGATATCTTTAACACTGCAAAACCCTTTTCAGCAGCTTGACCATCCAGAACAGGTAAAACCCTGGCCGGAATGACCTGGTTCTATCTGGAAAAGGAGCCATTTTCAATACCCTTAATAATAAAACTGGACAGTCAAAAGTTCTTTAGTAATAGACTGTTTTTATTGACTATATTCAAGTCTCTAACTGTCTGAGCTCGAATTTGTCTTATCAGTTTGAATTTATTGCCTTGACCTTGAACGTTGAACCTTTAACCTTGAACCTTGAACTCTCAAGTAATAAAAATAGTTGATCTGTAATGTCAGACCATCTGGCTTGACTTATATCTTTGTCTATTGTAGACAATTTTAAATCAAACTGGCCAAGGATTCCACCATTTATAGCATATTAGTAAATTAATTTTTTGGATAACATGCTGGATTTGTTTGGTTTGGTCTTTAAAAAAGGAGGGCTTTATGCGCATTAAAGGAAAACATGACTCCTTGATGTTGGTTGCTTTTTTTGCTCTGTTCTTTTTCTTTTTTACTTCACTGGCTATGGCTGCTGAAAAAATGCATATCAAATTCAGCACCTGGCATCCGCCGGCCAGCAAAGAGGTCAAAACAGTCTGGGAGCCCATGCTGGAAGAACTAAAAAACCGAAGTGAGGGCCGGATAACCTACACCCTGTATGCAGGAGGCGCCTTAGGCAAGGGACCGGATCACTACGACATCGTCAAAAATGGACTTTCAGATATGGGTTATTTCACAGCCACCTGGACCCCGGGCCGATTTCCCCTTAGTGATGTCCTTTCTCTAGCTGCCAGGGTGGACGGCAAAGATGTGGGCACAGAGATCGGCAATGCAATGTATGAAGAAATCCTTTATCAAGAGTTTCCAGGCGTTAAGATGATTGAGTTAAACGGATGTATCCAGGCCTTTCTCTGGACCACCAAGCCGGTTGAAACCCTGGAGGATGCCAAAGGCCTGCGCATTCGCTCTCCTGGAGGTCATCAGACCAGCTATATCAAGGCCTTAGGCGCTGAGCCCGTATTTATGCCCCTGGGGGATGTGTATATGGCCATGGAGACCGGGACCATTGACGGCCTGGTCACCTGCCCGCCTCTTGTACAGGCCTTCAAGCTCTTTGAAGTGGCTGATCACGGCACCCTGGCCACTTTCGGCTGCGTGACCGAAGGTGTGATTATGAATCAAAAGAGCTGGGAAAATGCCCCGGATGACTTGAAACCTTTGATCGAAGAGGTCGCCGGCAACCCCTTTGCTACCACTGGTGGACTGAACACAGAAGTCTACGCCGAGATGATGCAGGATATTCAAGCCGAGGGAGTAGATCTCTATGAACTGCCTGCAGAAGAGGCTGAGCGCTGGTACAGCCTGTTTCAGGCTGAAACCAAAAAATGGGTGGCTGAACTTGAGGAAAAAGGCTTGCCAGCCAAGGATGCAGTCATCGCCTATGACCGGGAATGTCAAAAACGCGGCGTTGATTGTGTAGCCTGTCCGCCCGAGTGGAACAATTAGGTCTATCCCCCTGCCCAACATGCTGCATGTTTGCATTGCAGGTGTTGGGCAGGTAACGCCCAAAATACTCTTTTGCTAACCAGGTTAATATGCTCTCCAACCTGAAATGGCTTATTCAAACTTTGAACCGTACCATGTGTGCGGTATGTATATTCGTACTCATTCCCCTCATGCTTTTGACCTCTGTGGATGTAATTGGACGCTTCTTTTTTTCTAAACCCATACCTGGTGGAGTAGAGATCTCCAGCTATATGCTAGTGGTCTTCATCTTGGCCGGCCTAGCTTACACCCAACAGGTAAAAGGCAATGTACAGGTGGAGTTTTTCGTTGCCAAGCTTCCACCCAGGGCACAGTATTTAATCAATACCCTAACCTCATTACTCAGCCTGTTCATCATTGCCCTCATCGCCTGGCAAGGGACCATAGATTTTCTGCATGACACTAATGTCTCTGATATGCTGCGCATACCACGCTGGCCTTTCAAGGCCCTGGTACCCCTGGCTGCAGTTTTACTCTGCCTGGAGTTGTGCATTGATCTTATAGAAAATCTAACTAAGGCCATAAGGGAAAAAACCTATGATTGATCCAGTCAGCGTGGGAATCCTGGGCACCATTGGCCTCTTTGTCCTGCTTTTTTTAGGCATGCCCATCGCATTCGCCCTGTTCTTGATTGGATTTTGCGGTATTACTTATTTGAC
Source organism: uncultured Desulfohalobiaceae bacterium (assembly GCA_964562725.1). GTDB lineage: Bacteria > Desulfobacterota > Desulfovibrionia > Desulfovibrionales > Desulfothermaceae > CAZBUB01. Next base: position 44,260 of record CAZLUR010000010.1, read on the forward strand.
TTCATTGCAAGCAGCCATGCCGGTTCTATCCAGCACAGTCTATGCAGTTTCATCGTTTTATCCCTATATTGTTATCCCCTTATTTATTGTCATGGGTGCTCTTGCCGGGACTTCAGGCATGACCAAGGAATTGTACACTGCCTTTGAAAAATGGCTACGCAGGCTTCCCGGAGGATTAGGTATTGCCACTATTGCTGCCTGCGGAGGCTTTGCAGCAGTCTCAGGCTCATCAGTGGCCACTGCCGCGGCCATGGGCACGGTGGCCTATCCGGAAATGAAGCGTTACGACTATAAACCCACTCTATCCACGGGCTGTATTGCTGCTGGCGGGACTCTTGGATTTCTTATCCCCCCCAGTATTGGGTTTATTGTTTACGGTATGCTTACCGAACAATCCATAGGCAAGCTGCTTATCGCCGGCATTATACCCGGAATACTGCTCACTGCTGCTTATGTAATTATAATCCTGATCATGGTCAAAATCCGGCCCGATCTGGCCCCGGCTCATCCTGCCAAAGCCTCCTGGCGGGAAAAATTTCTGGCTTTGTATGGGGTCTGGGAACCTCTTGCTGTGTTCATTGTGGCCATCGGAGGCATTTACACCGGCATTTTTACCCCCACCGAAGCCGGGGCAGTCGGGGCGACCATTTTGTTTGGGATTGCTTTGGCCAAGCGCAAAATCTCCTTGTCCAACCTGTATCAGGCTTTACTGAATACTATGCGCATTTCAGTCATGGTCCTCTTGCTGGTGGCTGGAGCCAATGTCTTTAGCTACTTTCTGGCCTTGACCACTATTCCCATGCAAGCAGCGTCCTGGGCGGCGAATCTGCAGACTTCCCCCTATATCATACTCATTTTGTTTATAATTATGTACCTATTTTTAGGTTGTTTTTTAGACGCAATATCTATGATGGTTTTGACCATGCCTGTCATTTTCCCTGTCATACTGGAACTTGGCTTTCATCCCATTTGGTTTGGGGTCATCGCAGTGTTAATGATGGAAGCCGGCCTGATCACCCCCCCTATGGGCCTGAATATCTTTACAGTAGCCGGGGTGGCCAGAACTGTCCCAATTGAAGTTATTTTTCGGGGGGTTTTTCCTTTCCTCTTATCCATTTTTTTTATTGTGGCCTTAATAACTTTTTTCCCTAATATTGTTCTTTTTTTGCCTGGTGCAATGTAAATCCTGTTTCATCACTTAAAACCCAAGACCTATGCTAGGAGGCAGACATGGCCCTATTGCAGGAAGTCAAATCGAATTATGGGAAACTCAAGTACTATATCAATGGCCAATGGGTGGAACCACGGTCCTCTGCGGCTCAGGAAGTAACCAATCCGGCTACCAACGAGGTCATCGCTGAGTTTTCTCCGGCCACTCAGGAAGACGCCCGACTGGCCGTGGAAGCTGCTCAGGCTGCCTTTCAAGACTGGAAGGATTACCCCATGCGGGAGAGAGCCAGGCTCCTTTTCGACATGCGGGCCAAGTTTGAAAATCACTTCGATCAGTTAACCAGGGTCTTAAGTCAAGACCACGGCCGGACCATCAAGGAATCCATCGGTTCAGTACGCCGGGTGATTGAGAACATCGAGTCAGCCTGCTCCGCCCTGTACGGGCTGCCCAAGCAAAATGAACACCTGGACCAACTGGCCAACGGCATAGACCAGATCCTGATCTGGGAGCCTCTGGGTCCTTTCCTGATCATCACTCCCGGAAATATCCCCATGCATGCCTGGTCTTCATTTGTGCCCTATGCCATGGCTGCCGGATGCCCGGTGGTGGTCAGCCCCAGCCGGCAGGATCCGGTTGCCGCGGAGATGATTTGCCGGGTAGCCCAGGAAGCCGGGTTTCCCCCTGGAGTGATCAACCTCATCCACGGCGGACGAACCATAAACAAGTACATCCTGGACCAACCTCAGATCAAAGGGGTGGGTTTCATCGGTTCCAACCGGGCCGGATGGGAGCTGTTCGCCCAGTGCGGCAAATTGGGCAAGACATCCTCCATCAACGGAAACGGTAAGAACCACGTAGTGATCATGCCTGACGCGGATCTGGACCAGGCAGTTCCCTGGCTGCTGCGAGCCTGCTTCGGCATGACCGGACAACGCTGCCTGGGCGTGGATAATGTGGTGGTGGTGGGTGATCATTATGAACAGGTCACAGAGCGGTTCGTCCAGGCCGCATCCAGCATGCGCTTGGGCTACGGGCTGGATGAATCCACGGATATGGGACCGTTCACCACAAAACAGGGGCGGCAAAGCGTTC
>CAZLUR010000011.1:0-43871 GCA_964562725.1 uncultured Desulfohalobiaceae bacterium
CGCTTTGGCTTCTCAAGAAGCTTTATGAGAAAGAAAACTTTTTACAACGTTATCAAACATTTTTTAACCATTTTGAAAATTCAGAAGTTAAGAATAGCATCAATTTTCAAAAGAAACCATTAAATGCAGAAACCATATTCATTTTATTTCGATTTATCAAATTTTTTATATTAACAGCCAATCGAGAAGAAAAAAGGACGATTCTAAGGTTATTTAAATATGCATCACGATCTTCACATCCTCAAAAGTTTGCCATATCAGTATTATCATTTATTTTACTAAAAAACACCAAGGAAATGTTGAGAATTCAAGATCAAAATATAGCCGAAGCTCAAGAGGCATAACTTTTCTAAAAGATTAATATTTTATGGTTCAGGGCAAATTCGCCCTGGAAAGGTACGTTTTAACCTTGACAAACAATTCCCAAAAAAGGCAGTATTATTCTTTTACAATTTCTTGGAAGGAGCAGGTTATGAACACCTACAAGACCCAGCACCTGAAAAAACAGGAACAGGACCGCAACTGGTACGTGGTGGATGCTAGTGACAAGATACTTGGCCGCTTGTCCAGCAGGATCGCCACCAAGCTGCGGGGCAAAGACAAGGTGGACTTTACGCCCCATGTGGATAACGGGGATTTCATCATAGTGATTAATGCGGAAAAGATCATGGTCACAGGGTCAAAACTGGAAGACAAGAAATATTACCGCCACTCAGGCTATCCTGGAGGCATCAAGGAAACCAGCCTAAAAAAAATGATGCAGACCAGACCTGAAAGGGTCATTTACAAAGCAGTAAAGAATATGCTGCCCAAAAACAGACTTGGTCGTGCCCAATTAAAAAAGCTCAAAATCTATTCCGGCCCAGAACATCCGCATCAGGCTCAAAAACCTGCTCAGTTTGAGCCCTAAATCAGCAAACTATTCTCTGGAGACAATCCCATGGAGCAAAATTTTTATTATGCCACCGGCAAGAGAAAAAATGCCATAGCCAGGACCAGGCTCTATCCGGGTACTGGCAGGATCACCATCAACAACCGGCCTTTGGAAGAATACTTCCCCAGGGACACATTGCGCATGATTATCAACCAGCCCTTAAATCTGGTCAACATGCGGGAAAAGCTGGATGTTAAGGTCAAAGTACAGGGCGGAGGAATCTCTGGACAGGCCCAAGCAGTACGGCACGGCATCAGCAGGGCCTTGCAGGAGTACGAACCCGAACTGCGCAAAACTCTGAAGTCCGCAGGATTGCTCACCAGGGACGCCAGGATCAAGGAACGCAAGAAATATGGCCAGCCCGGGGCCAGGGCCAAATTTCAGTATTCAAAGCGTTAATTCCCTGATTATTGTGCCCAGTCAAAAAGGCAGTATCGCTGCTGCAGCGGTCCTGCCTTTTTTGACTATATTATGGGCTGGATTCAAGGAAATTCAGTAGAATCCAAGTATGGCAATCAAACCCAAAATGGTCTTTGCCGACCACCAGGGCAGGATCTATGATCATCCCCATCTGCTTATGGTCTGCCGTAAAGGCCATGAATTCACTCTGCCCAAGCCAGACGACCTGATTCCATTGCCCCAAGGCAGCGATTTGTTTCTTTTGCCGGGCAGACACTGCCTGGGTTTTGATCCGGGAAGGGGTAGACTGGAGTATATTCAAGAACAGGCAGTGGCCGGTTTTGTTGCTCCAGGCTATACCCTGAGCGGAATCTGCGCCTATATTTCTGACCCCGGTCAAAAACCTCTGCCCATGTTTGCATACGGGGCCCTAGGCTATGCCCGGGGCAAATTCTGGGTCTGCGCCAAGCAGGTGGACCAGGACCAGCGCCAGAACTTCCAGGACATTGAAACCTCCAGTATCGAGCAGGGAGCAGATGCATTGCTGCAGAAATATCCGGAAAACCGCCTAGTGCAGCACCTTGCTGGCTGCGCTAAGGATTACTGCTGCCCTGCAGCCCGCAATCTGGCTTTAGGCAGATTTGAGGCCCCTTTGCCCACAGCCAGACAATGCAACGCCAACTGCGTAGGATGCATCTCCAAGCAGCCAGAGGGTTCTGGCTTCCCTGCCACCCAGCAGCGCATCAAATTTCAGCCTACTGCCCAGGAAATCCTGGAAGTCATGCTGGAACACGCCTCACATGAGCCCAAGCCAATCTTTTCCTTTGGCCAGGGCTGTGAAGGAGAACCCCTGACTGAAAAGGATCTGATAATAGAGACCATTGCCGCCTTCCGCAAAAAATACCAGGGCGGAACCATTAATATCAATACCAACGCCTCTTTGCCCAAGGCTATACCAACACTGGCCCAATCAGGGCTGGATTCCATCCGGGTCAGCCTGAACAGCGTACGCAGAGCACTTTACGAACCCTATTTCAGACCTGTGGGCTACGGCTTTGAACAGGTGCTGCAAAGCATCAGGCTGGCCAAGGAACATGGCTTGTTTGTCTCTTTGAACTACTTGTATTTTCCTGGGCTAAACGATACGGAAGAGGAGTTCTCCGCCCTGGAACAATTCATCAGCCAGGAGCATGTTGACTTCATCCAGTTCCGCAACCTGAACCTGGATCCAGAATTGTACCTGGAGCTGTTGCCCAGGCAAAACAGCCCCCACATGGGTCTTAAAAACTGCCTGCGCCGCCTGCGCAAAAGTTATCCCCATCTAGGACTGGGCTATTTCAATCCCTATCTAGGCAATCTGCATCACTCCTGCAGGATAAACTCCCAGGCACAATAATAATCTTCAGGATGCTCATCAGGAGGGCAGGCCAGACACCTGGTCTTGATCCGGGGGTCAACTGTGCTGGCAAAGTTGGCATACTCCACTAGCCCCACGGGCTTGCAGGGAAAATCAGGCAGATTTTTTCTTTTCCTGGCTGCTTGCACCCTGCAGTTGACCATCTGGAAGACCACTCTGTGCTCTGTTTGCTCCAGACATCTTTGCAGATTGAGCCTGGCATACATGCGATGCTTAAGACATGTGACCAATGCTGAAATCCCTCCCCCGGGCTCCATGTTCAGCCTGTCCATTATCCTTTTGGCCTCAATAACAGTAAACTGCTCCCAGGCCCTGCGATCCGCTTCAATGGCCTGTTCCATGCCGTGCATGCCCTCCACCGCCAAAAACCACAATCCATCATGGGCCAGCCAGTTCTTGGCATCGTCCAGGATGATCCTAATCAAATCCTCTTTTTCCAGGTCATACAAGATGCGCAGGCCTTGGTCCAAGTGTTCTTCTGTTTGTATATTATCTTTATTCATACCTGTACTCCTTGATTGTCATTGTTCACCTTTATTTCTAAGGCCCTGGACTGGCTTTAAGGGTCCTCCCAACGATCCGGTCTGCAATGTTCTTGTTCTGCAAAGGGCAAGGACACAGCATAGACCTCCCCTTCCCTTTCCACCTGCAGTCTATTCCCGCCCATTTTCTGGAAAACTTTCAGCATGGGCTGGTTAGACAAGAGAACATCTGCAGTAAATCCATGCAGACAGCGATCTTGGGCGATTTTCATCAATAACTGCAGCATATAACCGGCAATACCCAGACCCTGATATTTTTCATCCACTAAAAAGGCCGCATCTGCCCAGGGCTTATCCTTATGCCGAACATATCTGGCCTCGGCAATTATCCGCCCCTGGCCTGGAGGCCCCACCAGGCCCACAATGGACATGGCGCGCTCAAAATCAACATTTACGTACCCTTGCATACGTTCATGGTCCATGGTTTTGACCGGAGTAAAATATCTGGAGTAGACAGCCTTGGCAGAAAACCGGTAAAAGAGCTTGCGCATCCCGTCTTCGTCCGAAGGCTTGATTGGCCGAAACCTGACCAGGGTGTTATTTCTAAAAAGCTTTTGGGTGCTGATTTGCGCAGGATAGAGCTTGCCAGTATTTTCCAGATAGATCTGATCCTGATAGACCAGATTCTTAGCTTTGGCTTGCTTGACCAGTGTCAACCGGTCATCTGGATGAGCGATATCGATCAAGGACAAGGCCCTTTCCCGCACTGATCTGCCCTGCAGATAAGCCACGCCGTACTCCGTGACCACCATATCCACAGCCTCCCGCAGACAAAACAAATTGGGATAATGCTCCACACTGACCAATATATTGGCCTCGCCCTGCAGGTTTCGGCTGGGCAGAGCAAAAATGGCCAGGCCATTCCAGGACAATTCAGCCCCATTCACAAAATCCATGGCTTCCCCTGGTCCGGCTGTTACATTGCCTTTGCCGGCATGCAAAGCGATCCGCCCGCTCATGTCTGCCTTGCGCGCTGGCAGCACAGCCGTAAAATTGGGATTTTTGCCTATGTAAACAGGATCAAAAACCTTCTCCGTGGGCTGGAATTCCACAAAAGGATTTTGGTCCAGCCAGTGGAGAAGCTCTTGGCTGCCCAAAGCATAAGAGGCTACTGACTTGCCTGAAAACACTGCTTTTTTTCTGTTGCTCACAGCCCCGCTTCGGACCAGATCCATCAAGGCGTCTGTAAAAAAGGGCGAATGCAGGCCCAAATCCTTTTTTTCCTGCAAATGCCTGCTCAATGCTTCGTACAAGGGACCAATGGAAAAGGCTAGGCAGCTACCGTTTTCAATTACTGCTGCCACATTTTGGGCCAATTGATCAAAAACCTGATCCACTTCCCAGCGGGGAAAGGTCATGGGCGCCTCCTGGGATTGGACCAGAAAGTGAAATTGCGAGAGATGCACAAAACTATCCCCAAAAGTTCTAGGCAAATTGGGGTTTATCTCGCCGATGATCAGACCGGCCTGCTCCAACACAGGCCGGACCACATCCACGGCCAGGCCCAGGCTGCAGCAACCTGACTGGTCAGGTGCGCTGATCTGGATAAAGGCTGCGTCTATGTTCAGCCGGCCAGATTTGATCAAGAGCGGGATCCGGGAGAACCTGCTGGGGATCAGATCCATCCTGCCCTGCTCAATGGCCTCGTTAGCCACCCAGCCGGAAAAAAAGGTTTTCAACCTGAAATTCTGCAGTCTTTCATCTTGTAAAGAAAGTGCGTCTCCAAGGCTGACCAGTTGAACCAGTTCCAAGTCCTGCAAATTGCCTGCCTGGAGATTGAGCAAAGCCTTAAGCAGGGTGCTGGGCTCTGCTGGTCCAGTGCTCAAGAATATGGACATTCCTGGATGGATCTTGGCCAGCACTTCTTCTACAGGCAGGACCATTTGCTGCCAGTCTGTAGTCTGGACAGAGGACATAATATCAGCCTTGTCTGATTTATAAGTAAAAGAACAAAAAAGTTCAGGCCAGAGCAGTTATTCAGGGTGCTTGTTTCGCCAGCCCCTGACTCAGTATTTGAAGCCCAACAGCTTGAGCAGCCAGATCACTGGGCCTTTGTCAGTAAAGGCTGATTGCAGCAAATCCAAACCCGCAAAGGCTGCCAGCAAAAGCCACCAATAAGAAGCGCCAACAGCCAATATCAGGCTAATCAACACAATCAGTCCGGCAATGCCGCGCAAGGTCCTGTGCATATCCATAATTTCCTCCTATAATTTAGGCTCAAACCTCCAGTCCAGGCCAGGGGAACAAGGCATTAGTCTGCAAATATTGATCCAAGGCACTGCTATCAATAAAAGCTCTCTATCCTGGGTGTACACAGGCCAGCTGAATTTTGGCCAAGGCTTCCAGTTCCTCGCTGAGCGCGACTGCATCTTGCAGGCTCCTGGCCCAGCAAGTCAAACCATGCCCAGACATGAATACAGCCTGAAAATCCCGGGCTGCAGAGCCCACCATACTTGCCAGTCTTTGCGATCCAGGCTCGGCCCTGGGCACAACACCCAATAGACCCTGATAATGCCCTGCCTCGAACAGATCCAGGGCCAGGGGTTTTTGACCCTGAACATCCAGTGCAAGAAGGGCTGGAGGATGGGTATGTACTACAGCTTCTGCTCCTGGTTGTTTGCGGTAAATCTGCAAATGCATACCTGCTTCAGAGGAAGCAGACCCTGTACCAGGAGCCTCCCCGGTCTGCAAATCCACGCTGACCAGATCACCGGGCTGAATAAAGGCTTTTGCAGTGCCCCTGCAAGTAATGAGCATGCGCTGGCCCAGCCTCAGGCTTAGATTGCCGTTGAATCCGTTTAACAAACCTTTTTGCCAGGCCCTGTGTGCAGCCTGTTTAAACTGCAAGGCCTGGTCTTCTGTTGCATGCTCGGACCAGGGGCTGACCTGGCCCAAAACGGGTTTAATGTCCAACACCGGGGTCTGGTCCAGGACCTCTAAGGGATAAACCAGCAATCTGTTGTCCTGGATTTGTAATAGACGCACCTGATGCAAACCTATGGGATTTGGCCTGTCCGCAGATCTGGTACACAGTACCCCCTGCAGGGGATGACACTGCAGACAATCCCGATTTGCCTGATGCATCCAGGTCAAGACCAGATACTCCCTGCCTGTTTGCAGGCCCTGCAAAGCAGGCAAGTACTGCTGTTCAAAAAAAATTTGCGCGCTCTGATCAGCTCCTAAAGCCTGATTGGAAGACTCCTGCTTGTGCTTGTCCCCAGGGCGCGCCCAGGCTATAATTTTTAGTTCTTGCTCCATAACTCCCCTGCTAGCCTGCAAAATGGTCAAAGCCGGACAGCTTAAGCTCCCTGTCCTGCAGCCTTAAACCAGGAACAGGACTGACTTTGCCCAGTACAAGCAACCCAGAGAGTTGGCTTTGCAATTCTTGCAATCCTGAGGGGTGTACCGCGCCCAGTAGGGCATAATCCTCTCCTCCCAATAGGGCAAATTCCAGGGCGTTGCTGCCCTCCTGCCGGGCAAAGGCCAAGACATCGGGGTGCAGATCCTGCTCCTGCAAAAGAAGCTCAACACCCTGCCCAGGCCCCAAAAACCTGGGCAGGTCCCTGGCCAGACCGTCAGAGACATCCATCAGACCACGCACCAGGCCAGATTCAGCCAGAACAGCAGCCTGTTCCAGCAAAACACCCGGCCTCAGATGAGCTTGGCAGGCCTGTGCATATTCCTGCCTGCCCTGACACTTTTCCAGCACCTCCAGCCCCACCCTGGCCAAGCCTGGACTGCCTATACAAAACAACATATCCCCAGGCTTGCATTTTTTGCGCTGCAAAAAGACTTGGCCAGATGCATGGCCCCAGATAGTAATATCCAAGCCCAGGAAAGGTGCCTTGCTCAGATCCCCTCCGCAGAGCAACAAATCATGTTGGGCAGCCAAGTCTGCCATTTCTTGCAGTAGTTCCTGCCAAAAGTCTGTCTCCAAATTGGCCGGGGCCATCAGGTTTAGATTGAACCCTGCCGGGCTGGCGCCCATGGCTGCAATATCAGAAATATTCACTGCCAGAGCTTTATACCCTATGTCTGCAGCGCAAAAATACTGCCTGCGAAAATGCACATCTTCCAGGAATAGATCAGAGCTGATGCATAAATCCTGTCCCCCGGACCAAAGTGCGCAATCATCCCCGCGGCCCAACAGGAGTGCTGGCCTGCCTACCCTGGGGAAAAAACAATCCACCAGTTGTAAAAAATCCTCTTCAGAAAGCATGACCGCCCTTTGAAAACTGTTGCCTGTTTGCACAAAATCGCAAAACCCTAAGCCGGCCAACCCGTTAAACTTGACGATGCTCTTCTAACACATAACTTTTGGGAATCCTGGATGCAAGTACAAAAAAACATGTCCTTGCGCTTCCTTCTGCTGCACTGCCCTATACAAAGCTCCCCAGGCCAAGTATACCCAGATTGAGAGCCGATACAGCCAATTTAATCGAAGATCCTGAAATGCTTTCCCAAACCCAGACCAGGGACGTGCAAATCAAGTCTTTGCCCTCCAAGAGAGTCTCGGCCCTATTCCAGAAAAAAACTCTCCTGCACTGCATTATCCTGATCAAGCTTATAGACTAGAGGCAGGCCGGTAGGCACTTCAAATTCAGTAATCCTTTCTTCTGATAAGCTTTGCAGATGCATGATCAGACCACGCAGACTGTTGCCATGTGCACAGACTAGAACACAAGGCCATGCATCCAGGGCCGGGATGATGTCTTTTTGCCAACAAGGGAGCACCCTGTGTACAGTATCCTCCAGGCTCTCAGCCAGGGGCCTAGCAACAAGGCCAGCGTATCTGGCATCCAGGGCTGGATTCTGCGGGTCATCCTGCTCAAGGGCTGGTGGAACTGATTTGTAACCTCTGCGCCAGAGCTGGATCTGTTTTTGCCCATAGCGCAAGGCGGCCTGAGTCTTATCCTGACCCTGCAGGGCGCCATAGTGACGTTCATTAAGCATCCAGGTCTTGTGCACTGGCAGCCACATCAGATCCATCTCTTCCAGGACCAGGCACAAGGTCTTTACTGCCCTTTTCAAATAGGAAGTAAAGCAATATCCAGGCCGATATCCAGCAGCAGAGATTTTGTCTGCGGCCTGTCTGGCCTCTTTTTCACCCTTGGCGCTTAAGCTTACGTCTATCCAGCCTGTGAACCTGTTTTCTTGATTCCACACGCTTTGTGCATGACGCAACAAAATTAGCTGCCGCATGCCCTCCTCCCTGGTTTTGTAGCGTTTAAAGTCCTAAATAGATTTTACTTGCTCCAAGCCAAATATAATGATAGCTCTGAAAGCCATGTTTGATCCAGCAGCATTTATTCAGCAGCTGGCCATACTGGCAGTGCCGGTGTTGATGGCCATTACTTTCCACGAGCTAGCCCACGGCTATGTGGCATTCCTGCTGGGAGATCCTACAGCCAAAAATGCCGGCCGCCTGACATTAAACCCTATCAAGCATCTGGATCCCATAGGCACCATTGCCCTGTTTCTGATCAAGATTGGCTGGGCCAAGCCAGTGCCAGTCAACCCCAATTATTTTGTAAACCCTAGACAAGGCATGATTCTGGTTTCTATAGCTGGCCCGGCTGCAAATTTTGTGCTGGCCATCTGCTTTGCTATTTTATTTCATGTCCTGATCTGGATGACTCCGGCTGCCAACACATCTGCCGCTTCAGGCATGATCTTGCCTGTCTTATATATGGCCCAGGCCGGAGTCCTGGTCAACATCGGATTAGGAGTTTTCAACCTCTTGCCCGTCCCCCCATTGGACGGCAGCAACATCCTGGCTGGCCTTCTGCCTCCTCACCTGGCAGACAGCTATATGCAGCTCAGCAAATATGGCTTTATCATTCTGATCGTATTAATTTTTACCGGTGTAGTCCAAAAGGTGGTACTACCCATTATCTATACTTTGCGCTCCTGGCTTCTGGCCTTTTGAGTTTTTCCTTACTGCAAAAAAACTCTGGGCTAAAAAATCAAGAAAGGAAATACATCGATATGCAGCGAATTGTTTCTGGAATGCGCCCCACCGGGCCTTTGCACCTGGGGCATTATTTCGGAGTCTTATCGAATTGGCTGCAATTGCAGCAAGAGCACGAATGCCTGTTCTTTGTTGCAGACTGGCACGCCCTGACCAGTGAATATGCCAATCCCCGGAAAATCAAGGGTTTTGTTCTGGAATTGACTAAGGACTGGCTGGCTGCAGGCCTGGATCCTAAAAAAAGTATCTTTTTTCTGCAATCCAAGATCAGGGAGCATGCAGAGCTGAATCTGCTGCTGTCCATGATCACTCCTTTAGGCTGGCTGGAAAGAAACCCCACCTATAAGGAGATAAAACAGGAGCTAACAGCAAAGGATCTGAATACCTTCGGCTTTTTGGGCTATCCGGTGCTCATGTCCGCTGACATTTTGATGTACAAGGCCAGTATGGTCCCTGTAGGCGAGGACCAACTGCCTCATCTGGAACTCTGCAGGGAGATAGCGCGCAGATTCAATCACTTATACGGAGAGATCTTGCCCGAGCCCAAGGCCCTGCTCACTGAGTCAGCCAAACTGCCCGGCCTGGACGGCAGGAAGATGAGTAAAAGTTACAATAATGCCATTTACTTGGGTGAGGACATGCACAGCATCCGCAAGAAAGTGATGTCCATGCTCACCGATACTGACCGCAAAAGGTTAAAGGACCCTGGGGATCCTGACAAATGCAACCTCTATCCGTATCTCTGCCTGCTGGAGCCGGAAGCGGACCGTCGGGAGCTGCGCCAGGGCTGTTACCAAGCCTTGAGGGGCTGCATGGACTGCAAAAAACTCCTGGTCCAGGAAATGGAGCGCTTTTTGCAACCCGTAAGCCAGGCAAGGCAAAAGCTGGACCAGGATCCAGACCTGGTTCAAGACATTTTGGCCCAGGGCACCCAGCAGGCCAGAGACATGGCTGAACAGAACATGCAGGAGCTAAGGGAACTGCTGAACATTCAATATTAGCCAGGGACCAGGCCTGACCTGCCCTTATAAAATAAGATCCTGCAGCCCAGCTGCTCCCTGTCTGGGTACTTTGGGCTAAGGCTCGCTGCGCAGTATACCGTTTTCCTGATCTGCAAAGACCAGCCTGGGCTTGTGCTCCAGGACCTCATGGCCTTCCAGCCAGGTATAGGAAACGATTATCACCCGCTCGCCCTGCTTGCCCTTTAGGGCTGCTGCTCCGTTTAGGCCTATCTGGCCTGTTTCCCCCATAATGACATACGTGCTCAGCCGATTGCCGTTGTCCAGGTTGTACACATCCACCTTTTCGTTGGGCAAGATCCCAGAGGCCCTAAGCAGGTCTGGACAAATGGCTATGCTGCCCATATATCCTGGATTGGCCTGGGTGATCTTGACTCCATGAATTTTGGCCTGCAAAAAACATCTCAATGCCATACTCAACCTTCCAGCAAAATATTGTCAATCAGTCTGGCCCGGCCCAAATACATGGCCACTGCCAACAGGGCCTGGCCCTTGACCTGCTGCACAGGTCTTAATTGCTGAGGATCCACTAACTCCAAATAGTCGATTTGTCCAGAGGGTACTTCCTGTTTATAATATTTCTGCAGCCTGGTCAGGATCTCCCCGGACTCGGTGCAGCCCCTCTCCAGCCACTGGCTGGCCTGTTGCAGCCCTGCATAAATCCGGCTGGCCTGCCTGCGCTGCTCAGGCTGCAGATAAGTGTTCCTGGAACTCATGGCCAGGCCGTCAGATTCCCGAAAAGTGGGTCTGCCTACGATTTGCACTGCCATATTCAGATCTTGAACCATGCGCTTGATGATAACCAGTTGTTGCCAGTCTTTACGTCCGAAAACAGCCAGATGCGGCAGAGTCAGGTTGAGCAGTTTGCAGACCACGGTGCACACCCCCTGAAAATGCCCAGGCCGTCTGCTGCCGCATAGATATTTGCCCAGTTCCTGCACATTGACCCAGGTATCATATTTCTGGGGATACATTTTTTCGGCTTCTGGGGCGAAAAGGACATCCACTCCCTCTCTGGCTGCCAATCTGCAGTCACGCTCAAAATCCCTGGGGTAATTTTGCAGATCTTCTCCGGCACTGAACTGGGCCGGATTCACAAACAGGCTGACCATAAGCAGGTCAGCATGTTCCCTGGCCCAGCGCATAAGGTTCAAATGGCCTTCATGGTAATAACCCATAGTGGGCACCAGGGCCAGGGTGCGGGCCCGACATCTGGCCTGTAGGCATTTGTCTTGCAATTGCAGAGGTTCTGCAAAGACCTGCATCACCACCCCTCCTGCCCGGCCTGTAAGCCGGTCAATAAAATCAAGCTCTTATCAGTACCAGATTTTTTCCAAACATAGCCCTCTGGCAGGGGCTGTAGCCGGGGCCTGAGTCCGGTCCCTGCAGTCCAGGACTGCCTTAAGCCCGGCCAGATCCATCTTATGCTGGCCCACAGCCAGCAGGCAGGAAATAAGGTTTCTAACCATCTGTTTCAAAAAACCATCAGCTACAAAAAAAAACACCAATTCCTGGGGCTGAACCCCTGGGGCGCAATCTATGCTTTGCAACTCGCGCACCGTATTCTGCACCCAGCCGCCCTTATTCTGCATGGCCTTAAAATCATGCCTGCCCTGCAAGGTGGCAGCTGCTTGGCGCATGATCTGCACATCCAGTCTACCTACAGCCCAAACAAAAGGCCTCCTCTGAGGCAGGACGTAATCTGGTTCGGTCCAAAGGGTATAGCTGTATTGCTTTGCCCTGGCCTGGAATCTGGCATGAAAGTCTGCTGCACTCCAGGCGGCCTCTGTAACTGCCACATCCCAGGGCAAAACAGCGTTTAAAGCCTTTTGCCAGGGCAGCTCAGACTTGCTTGCGGGCAAATCACAATGCGCTACTTGTCCCACGGCATGCACCCCGGCATCAGTGCGGCCTGCACCATGTACTCGGATCCTGGCCTGACAGATTTTTCCCAGGGCCTCTTCCAGCACCCCCTGCACTGTACGCTGGTTCGGCTGGAACTGCCAGCCGCTGAAATTGTATCCTGTATAAGCCAGTTGCAGTTTCAATCTAGGCATTAAGCTCTAAGCCGGGCTCTGCCTGCAACCCAAGTTAAAGATTTGGTCAGCAATTACCAATTTTCAGAGGCAATCACCAGACCAGGCATGGATAAGCTTGACTTTTAGGCTTGTGCCGGACATTTTATCTGCAGCCCCAGACCAGGGATCATCCGTAGAAGCCAAAAAAGGAAACAAAATGCACACATCCAGGAATATTTACCTGCGCACTATACCTATTGAAGAGGCTGTACGTCAGACCTGCGACCAGCTAAAACAGGTCCTGCCCCAGCCTTTACTAGAGACAGTGCCCGCCTATGAGGCCGCAGGCAGGATCACAGCCCGACCTGTTTATGCCAGGTACTCCTCGCCCACCTTTCATTCAGCTGCCATGGACGGAGTGGCCCTGAGGGCCAAGGATACTTTCCAGGCCAGAGAAGGTGAGCCTGTAGCCCTTAAACTGCACCAAGACTTCATCTGGGTCAATACCGGAGATCCTATGCCTGAAGACCTGGATGCAGTAGCCATGATAGAACATGTGCAGCAGCTTGACCAGGAGACAATACATCTGGAACAGGCGATTTTCCCCTGGCAGCACGTGCGGCGCATCGGTGAAGACATTGTAGCCACCGAACTGATTCTGCCACAAAACCATATCCTGAGTGCTTATGATTTGGGCGCGCTATTAAACGCCGGCATCTGGGAAATAGAAGTCTTGGCCAGGCCCCATATCCATTTTATTCCCACCGGGGACGAAGTGCTGGATTTCATGGATCAGCCTGAACCTGGCCCAGGCCAGGTGGTGGAAAGCAACTCCCAGGTTTTGGGCAGCCTGGCCCGTGCCTGGGGCTGCACTGTAAGCAGGCAAAGGCCGGTACCGGACAGATTGCAGGAGCTGCAGCAGGCCATGCAGGAGGCCTTGTCCGGGGCAGCAGATATTATAGTCATCGGAGCCGGGTCTTCTTCCGGAAGCAAGGACTTCACCCGCAAGATCATGCAGGACTGCGGCCGGATCCTGGTACATGGTATAGCAGCCATGCCCGGCAAACCCAGCCTGCTAGGCCTGGCCGGGAAAAAACTTTTGGTGGGCGCTCCGGGCTATCCAGTCAGCGCAGTAATCTGCTTTGAACAATTGCTCAAGCCAATTCTGCAGAATATATGGGGGCTGCGCATAGCCCAAAGGCCCCGGGTCAATGTAGAACTGACTCGCAAAATGCCTTCCAAGCTGGGCCAGGATGAATTTTTACGCCTGAGCATCGGTAGGGTTGAGGGCAAATGGGTAGGTACTCCTTTGAGCAGGGGCGCAGGACTTATCACCTCCCTGTGCAAAGCCCAGGGGTTTGCTAAAATCCCGGCAGACAGTGAAGGAGTTGCTGCAGGCAGTGAGCTGAGCACGGAGTTGCTGGTACCACGGGAAGAGCTGGACAGGGTTTTGATCTGTGTGGGCAGCCATGACAACATCCTGGATCTTCTAGCCAATGAGCTCATGGGCCAGAAGGAGCCCATCAGCCTGGCCTCCACCCATGTGGGCAGCATGGCTGGCATTACTGCCCTGCAAAACAGGTCCACACACATGGCCGGGATGCATCTTTTTGACCCGGCAAGTGGCGACTACAATTTTCCATTCCTGCAAAAATATCTGCCAGAACAGCAATTATTAGTTGTCAATCTGGCTGTTCGCCAACAGGGCTTTATCCTGCCCCGAGGCAACCCAAAGCAGATCACTGGCTTTAAGGACCTGACCAGGGGTGATCTGCGCTTTATTAACAGGCAACGTGCTGCCGGTACCAGGATCCTTTTGGACCACCATCTGCGCCAGGAAAACCTGGATCCTGCGAAAATCCAGGGCTACCAGCATGAGGAATACACGCACATGGCTGTAGCAGTCAATGTGCAAAATGGTGCAGCAGATTGTGGATTGGGGATATATGCTGCAGCCAAGGCCCTGGATTTGGACTTTTTGCCCCTGACCAAAGAGAGATACGACCTGGTCCTGCCTGTGGCCGGCAGCAAGGAACCCAAGCAGGAGACCTTGCTGCAGCTGTTAAACAGCAAGGATCTGCAAAACAAGATCCAGGCCCTGGGCGGGTATGAGACCACCCTGACAGGCAAGACAATGCAGCAGGGCCAGGGTCTAAGAGACATAGATCAGTAGCTTAAAAAAAGTGATCCATAAGCAGTCAAGACCCCAGGCTCAAATGCCTTATTATCCGCCCGGGAACTCAAATACCACTTCGCTCCCCGGCACTACCCCCAGGGCCTTTGCGCAGGAAGCCCTGTCCAGGGCCAGCTCCAAAACCCCCTGACTGCCTGGGAGCAGCCCGATTTGACCCTTATCAATCTGCGCATAATTCCATGCGGGCAGACCTGGCCTTATGCAGGCTCCCGGCTCCCGCAGGCCAAGGCGCCTGATCTCCATAAGCCAGCTTGACCACTTTGAAATGTTCAGGGTAAGAATGCAGTTGCCAAAGGGATAAGAGAGTCCAACATCTGTAAGCAAGACAAAAATCTGTGTCATGACATCCGCCTTGTAGGGCTACAAAGACAACAACCCACAAATCAGGGGGAAAACTATGCAGGTTTTGTTTATCCTGCTTGTACTGCTGGCAGGGATCATGGCCCCCACCCAGGCTGGGATCAATTCTCAGCTTAGCCAATATCTGCGCAGCTATTACCTGGCCGCACTGGTCTCTTTTTTTGTGGGCTCCATGGCCTTGTTGGGCTTTAGCTTATTGCTGCGCCTTTCCTGGCCCCCCTTGCAGGAAGTAGCGCGGGCCCCTTGGTGGGTCTGGCTGGGCGGATTCTGCGGGGCCTTTTTAGTTACGGTCACAATTGCTGCAGTGCCCAGACTCGGGGCCACCACCATGTTTGCCTTTTTCCTGGCCGGGCAGATGCTGGCCTCCCTGCTTCTGGACCATTTTGGATTGCTGGGTTATCCCCAGCAGTCCATCAACCTCTGGCGGGCCGCAGGGGTTTTTCTGCTATTAAGCGGTGCAATTTTAGTGCGCAAGTTCTAGCTGCAGTATACGCGCTTTCAAGAATTAATTTAGCCCTGAATAAACCCCAGCTGCTTCCTTTGGTTTGGACTTTAGAAAACCTTGGCCTGCAATGCAAGCCAGGCTCCAACCAACGCCCCTCCATCCCTCTATTATTCTCAGTTATTGCAAACCTTGACTTAGCCCAGAGTGCTTGCTATTTCTGCCTACATCCAAACAAGCCAGCGTAGCTCAGCCGGCAGAGCAGCTGATTCGTAATCAGCAGGCCAGGGGTTCAATTCCCCTCGCTGGCTCCAGACAAGAAGCATCTTTGAAACAAAACTTGGCGCGCTGCTTTAAGACATAATCAACTAAAGCTTTAAATCCAGTAAATTCAGAGTGTTAAACTAATATTGACAGTTTTGTTGGAATTAGTTATAAATGTTATTTTTATCAATTATAAAACAAGGCTCATTTTATTAGCGCAAGGCTAGATTTTGCGCTACTGAATTTTTTTCATTTTAATATGCTTGATAAGTATGTTTTTTTGCATTTACTTTAAAGATGAATAGAACATACAATAATTATATATCTAAATTACTATTGCAGGATGTATTTGAGAATCAATTTGCTGTTCCAGACAAACCTCCTTTGATAGTTGATTTTTTTTTAAAAAAATATGAATTTATTATTGATATTTTATACAAATCTGAGATAAATAACATAGATATAATCAAGCCTATATTCGTGATATCCTTGCCAAGATCAGGATCTACGATTTTACAGGATACTTTATGCAGCCATAGTCAAGTTGCCTATATAAACAACACTATGCACCAGTTTCGAAATTGCTTTTGTGCGGCAGACACTCTGCGTAAAAAATTGAAGTTGAATGTCAGGGGCGAAAGATACCTAAAAGATAGTATTGAAGTCGATTTAGGCTCACCTTCAGAGGGCTTGGGCTTTTGGGGAGATTGGTTCCGTGATGATCCTTTTAGCCTGGACTATCAGCCACGCTCACTGAGCAACTTTTCAGACCAGGACATTGCAAAAATATATCATGCCATTAGAAAGATCATCTGGTGCAATGGCCAAGCCCACAGGTTTTTTTCCAAAAACCCAGGGTTGCTGCCCCGCCTGCAGTTGATCAGCGAGCTTTTTCCTGATGCTAAAATTATTCATTTGGTCAGAGACCCTCGTCCGACTGCTAATTCATTAGTTAAATTATTCAATTTGAATGCCGAACAACTTGAAAAAATCAGAAAAAATCGGAAAAAGACATTATACCAACATGAGTATTTTGTCCCTTATCCTCGCATACCAGGCTTAAAACAAATTATTGCAGAGTATGGAGTGAACTCAATTAAAGCTACTGCGCATATTTGGAATGAAAGCATAAATTTTGTCCAACAAAATCTACCAAAGGGCATGGAAGTTCTAGAAGTCAGGCATGAAGACATTATACAGGATCCTGAAAATAAGTTGAAAATGATTTTTAAATTTTGCGAATTGTCTTGGGAAGAAGAAAATCTGCAATTAAAAGATAGTCTGGCCAAAATTGGTGTTACACAACATAAAAATGTATATAAACATTACGACACAATTGAGGAAATATGTAAAAAAAACTTAACTCGCTATAACTATTATTAATAGAACATTCTATATACAAAACAGAAAACAGTACAAGTAGAGGGACCGTCCGAGTTTAATAAAGACTTGCAGCAATAAGATCCATACAGTTGTTTCAAAAAAATGGAATTCTCCTACAAGTGGTGATCATGAATTTTTTTACTAGGAATACATACCCTGCAAGAATTCAGCCCGTGCAAGGCTTTACTCTGCCGGTACTGTTTCGCCTGTTTCGTGAACATAGCTGGCGTAAGAATTATCTTAATTTAAAAAAACTTAGTTACTTGTTCTTCATGTCCTTGATATTAACTCCTCTATCCTGGCGTGAAAAGCGCCTTTTCAATAAACAGGTCAAACAAACCGAAATCAAAGAAGATCCTATATTTATAATCGGGCATTGGAGAAGTGGTACTACCCATCTGCACAACCTCCTGATCCGCAACACAAATTTTACTTATGTTCGCAACTACCAATCAATTTTTGCCCCGTGTTTTCTGTTGCCTCGTGTTAGGAGGTTTGCCCGGCGTTTAAATAAACATATTCAATTAGACACCAGGCCTATGGACAACATTCCTTTTGGTACACAGGAACCATGGGAAGATGAATTTATTCTAGCAGCATTAACTGGCAGATCCCCCTTAATACGGACTATGTTTCCACAACATTATGCACAGAAAGGATATGATTATAATGATGCAGAAAAACCAGAAGATATATCAATTTGGTATAATCATTTTTTATATCTAATCAGACGGTTAACATATTTAGAAGACAAGCAAGTTTTGTTGAAATCTCCCACACATACTGCAAGGATAAACAGGTTGTTGCATATATTCCCCAATGCAAAGTTTATATTCATAGTTAGAAACCCTTATAATGTCTATAAGTCTAACGAGATTTTATGGAATTACGCTTATGCTTTATCTCATTTTCAACCAATCAATAACAACAATATAATGGAGTACATTTTCTCTACTTACGAACATGTCCACGACAAATATTTAGATGAAAAGGTAAATATTCCTGATGGAAATTTAATAGAAGTAAAATATGAGGAATTAGATAGTGATCCCGAAGCCATTGTTTCTAGAATTTATAATAAATTTAATATAACTTTTGATCGTTCAGAATACAAGGAACTAATTGGCTACTTAGAAGAGATTAAGAATTATAAAAAAAACATCTATACTATTGATGCAGATCTAAAAAATAAAATTTATGATAGATGGCAAAAGTATTTTTCGCATTTTGATTATAACCCTAATTAAATTTAATATGCATCATCCATGAAAACTTCAAGTCCGGATAAATACCAGGTAGCTATTACTGGAATAGGGATGATAACCCCTGTTGGGCTTTCTGCCCAAGAGACCTGGAACAATATGATCCAAGGGCATTCTGGCATTGCAAGAATTGACCAATTTGATGCAAGTCAATGTCTGACTCAAATTGGAGGCCAATTGCCGCCCGGGTATGCAGAACTGGAGAAAAAATTACTGCAGAAGGACCATTTCGCCAGGGCACCCAAGGCAGCAAGACTGGCTGTGCTCACAGTGGACGAGGCCCTGAAAGATGCAAGCTTGCCCTGTTCCCAATGGCAAGAAAAGGCCGGCCTTATCACCGGATGCGGATCAGCCTTGGGCGATGTAAGCGGCAAAGAACAATTGCACTGGTTTTACCATGAAATGTCCTCATCCCTGCCTGCAATTGTCAGTGCCTGTTTTGACTTGCGCGGCCCTGCTTTCAATGTGGCCACTGCCTGTTCGTCCGGGGGCTTCGCTATAGCTCTTTGTTGTGAGTATGTGCTGAAAAATCAAGCCACCTGCATAGCCCTTGGCTTAGATACCCTGTTGCATAAAGATACTATTGACGGATTTAATTCAATAATGGCCCTTTCTGAATTAAATGAAGCCCCAGAGCGAGCCAGCAGGCCATTTGATATGAATCGTTCCGGGTTTGTACTCTCTGAGGGAGCCGGGGCTTTGGTGCTGGAGCCTTTAGCAGAGGCTGAACAAAGAAACGCAAATATTTACGCATTGTTAACCGGATACTCTTTGACTTCAGAGGCCTATAATATAGTTGCTCCTGATCCGGAAGGGGATGCAATGGCCAGAACCATGCAAAAAGCAATTCTTGGCTCTAGACTGAAACCATCTGACATCGGATATATTAGTGCTCACGGAACCTCGACAATTCATAATGATATAGCAGAAACCAAAGCAATAAAGAAAGTTTTCGGCAATCAAGCAAGGCAGATCCCTGTATCAGCCCAGAAATCCATGATCGGGCATCCCATAGGAGCCGCCGCTGCCATAGAATGTGTCATAACAGCACTGACCCTAAAAAACCAGATTATCACGCCGACTATAAACCTGGAAAAACCAGATCAGCTTTGCGATCTGGATTATGTTCCAGGTATTTCCAGGCGGGTTTCTGGGGTTCGAGCTGCATTGTCCAACTCCTTTGGGTTTGGTGGACACAATTCCAGCTTGGTGTTGGAGTCTTATAAGTGATTCATTTCAAGAATAAACCCTGGCAGCTCTGATCTGTGTCTGGCTTATAGACCTGAGTCTATTGCCTTAATGTTGAACCACCAGCTTATAGGAGATACTCTTTGAATCAGCGCATACCGTTCATTGCAGGAGTAGGTTCTTTTTCACCCGGAAAACCAGTTCCCTTTGCAGAAATTGAGGATTACCTGGGCTACATTGAAAATGCTCCTCCCAAAATCATGAAGAGAATGCAGAGGCTGCGCAAGGTGATGAAGGAAATGCTGGGAATTGAGTATTCCTATTATGCCTTGGACCCCATCACCAGAGAGGGCACTGAATCCAATGTAAGCATGGCTGTCAAATCAGCCCAAATAGCTTTGGATAAAGCAAATCTAAAAGCCAAGGACGTGGACTTGATCATTTATGCAGGAATTCTATACGATGTATTATGTCCCCCTTCGAGCACCCTGGTTCAAGAAAAGCTAGAGATCCCATATTGTGCTGAAATTACCATCCATTCCAATTGTACAGCTATTTATAAAGCAATTCAAATCGGCTCCGACTTTATCCAATTGGGAAGATATAAGAATATACTGATTGTAACCTCTCAACTTTCATCTACCTTTTTAAGGTCTGAATATTTCAATCAAAACAAATTAACTGAAGAACAACTTATTTTGCGCTGGTTTTTGAGTGACGGAGCAGGAGCTCTTGTCTTAACATCAGAACCAAAAAATTCCAGTAAAATGTATGTCGAGGATACTTACTTGGAGTCTGTGGGCTCACAAATGAAGCCAGCAATGTATATGAATATTGGAGCAGAGAATTGGGACATAAAAAAGATCTACGAGGATGGAGATCATCATTTAACACAGCACATCAAAGATGTTGCCAACATAGCCCCAAAACAGTTTGAAGCTGGTCTTAATAAAATGGTTGAAAAAACAAAGTTAGATGTTTCAACTGTAAAATGTTTTTTTGCCAATATTCCTACTAAGCATTTGATGGATTTAACAATCGATAGCCTGCGCAAAGATTGGAGGGCGGATTTGCCATTCTATACAAAACTGAGTACACGTGGCTATCAAGGAGCACCATCAATAATTGTTGCCCTCGATGATTATTTACAGGAACATACTTTAAAGCCAAATGAAAGGCTAGTAAGCTTTGTCGCAGAATCAAGCAAATGGATGCATGCAGGTTTTATATTCAATGCCTTACCCATTTAGGTAATAATCCTATGAATAATGTCAAAACCAATACAAAGAGCTTTGATTACTTATCAATATCTGAAGAAGGCCCAATTTTAATCATTGAATTAAATAACCCCCCAAACAATTTATTAAGTATCGAGATTTTCAGAGATCTCCATAATTGCCTCGAGTTTGCGTTTCAATCTCCCTTTTCTGTCATTATGCTGACAGGCAAAGGGAGAAATTTTTCAAAAGGCGCTGATCTGGGCCAAATGCAACAATATCCAGAGTATATAGATACGCAAATGCTGCATAGGCTCAATGCCACATTATCAGCTATTTACCAGAGCCAAAAACTAATTATTGCTGGCTTAAATGGTGCATGTCTAGGCGGAGGCTTGGAACTGGCAATGGCTTGTCACTTGCGGCTTGCTGCTGAGAACTCAATGCTTGGCCTGCCAGAAACCACACTTGGGGTTATCCCAGGGTTGGGAGGTTTTCAGCGCATGCACCGCTTGGCTGGTGAAGCAAAAGCCCTGGAATTGGTGCTTTTGGGGGATATCATATCAGCAGCCCGGGCCCAGGAACATAATTTAGTGAACAAGATACTGCCCAAAAAAGACTTTCTTAGTCATTGCTTAAATTTTATCAAAGCAATATTAAATACAAATATCCATTGTATAAACGAAATTATACAAATGAATTTATATTTGCGGAACAATCCATATCTTGATTCTGCAATACAGAATATGTCTACAGAATCATTTTGCAAACTATTTAAGGAACTGAGCCAACGTGCCAACCAATAATTATTGTGGTATTTATTATAAATTATGTTGTAACTTACAAGTTTCCAAAGATTGGCAAAAATTTAATGGGCTAAACAAAAAAAGCAAAGATATTAAACACCTTACCGTGACCTCGATTGGAGATATCCTGCTGGACCTAAAACTTATCTCCGATCGAAATGCTTTTAATCTAAAAAAAAAAGACAAAAAGCCTTATATTTTATTAAAAGACAATAAATATATTCATTGCTCTATTTCTCATAAGAATGACAGCTTATTGACTGCGATAAACTTACACAATGAAGTTGGAGTTGACCTAGAAACATTTAAACGCATAAAACCATCCATTGCTAAGTCAATTTTCAATAGTAATGATAAGCTTTTAGATAGTGATTTATATAATTCAAGCCTGCTGTTCTCTTGTAAAGAATCTGTGTTTAAAATTATAAACAAAAATAATATGTGGCTAAATGATATCGCAATTATTGAAAAGCAAAGTAAAAATATGATTGCCATTTTTAATGGCACCTTCTTCAAAGGCACCTATATTATTCAAGACAATTTTATTGTCAGCTTATTTTTCAAAACCAATTAATTGTATTAATCTCATTATATATAATAGTGCTATAAATTAAGGTTTAACTCTCAAGCTGGCAGGAGAATGCAGTGCAG
Organism: uncultured Desulfohalobiaceae bacterium; assembly: GCA_964562725.1. Lineage (GTDB taxonomy): Bacteria > Desulfobacterota > Desulfovibrionia > Desulfovibrionales > Desulfothermaceae > CAZBUB01. The sequence goes on from CAZLUR010000011.1 coordinate 22,068, forward strand.
TTACCCATATCTATATTTAGGACATTTCATTCCTTAATTTATGCGCGTGCCCTTTTAATAGCCACAAAACTAGATTTTTTTGAAACTATTCATAATAATCAAGGCCTGAGCTTAGAGGACTTGAGTGAAAAGACTGAAACTGATCCGCAGGCCTTAATAAAAATGGTGCGCATATTTCAAGAAAAAAAAATGCTATACATGGATTCTGAGCAAAAATTATATTTGACAAAGTATGGAATAAAATTATTTATATCACGAGAATCAAAAATCCGAGATTATATTCAATTGCAGAACCATACTTGGTCAAGACTTAACAACTTGGAATATTTGATAAATAAGAACAACCCCAAACTAGATTATCATGATGAAAATATTGACAAGCAAACCTATTTAAATGGGATGCATCAAGTATCCAGGATTTTTTCCAACACATTTGCAAAAAAAATCAAATTAGATTCTAATTTTCAGACCTTGTTGGATGTGGGTGGTGCAGCCAGTGATTATTCTAGAGCCTTAAAAAAAAGATATCCACAATTAGATATTACAGTATTAGATCTACCCAATCAGATTAAAAATATTCAGAACAACAAGGAGCTTTTTAATCCAGACTATAATTATATTGCTGGGAATATCTTTGAAGTTACCTTAAAATCACACTGGGATATTATTTTAATAAACAATTTTATCCATTTATTTTCACTATCAAAGGTTTATGATATTGTTACTAAACTTTATCTGCATTTAAATAGCGGAGGCAAACTTATAATTTTTGATCAATTTTTTGGTATTAATAAATTATTTAATCGTTTTTGTTATTATATTGATATGAACTATTATACTGTAGGAGGTAGCTGCCATGATAAGAACGATATCTTCAAAATGTTAAAAAATAATTTTAAACTTAAGAATATAAAATTTAAACCGTTGTATAAGTTTCCGCCATGTGCATTGTTTCAAATCATAAAACAATAAGAGATTTGCCATGTTAAACAAATATACTGCGCTTGATGTAACTAAGGATGACATTTATGATGAGGTTGTTACCTTTTTGTCTGAGGAGCTTGAGGTGGACAAACAGGATATTAACCCAGAGACTCATATTATAAATGACCTTGATGGGGACTCAATGCTGTTTCTCGAAATGATTGATGAATTTAAATCAAGATTTGATATAGATATTGAGGTACGTTTCATAGGTAGATACTTTCTGGCTAACCCTGTTTATACAGTTAGAGAAACAGTAGATGCTATTGATTTTATTCTAAACAACAAAGAAAAACTAATTGAAATTGTTGAAGCACAAAATCCAGACCAGTCTTAACTTAAGCAATGCAAGAAAATACTATAGCAATTACCGGCATAGGGGTTTTGACCCCCTTGGGAATGGAGTTGCCTCAAATTTTTGAGGCCCTTGCCCGGCAAGAGACCAGATTTGCGCCAATCTCAAATGAGAATGCTCCCAACGGCATTGTTTATGCTGGGAATTTACCCGCTGAATACAGTGCATTGGAAAAATCCTATTATAACAAAAGAACCATAAAACAAACCATCCGAAATACCCGTCTGGGGTGCCTTTGTGCTCATCTGGCCTGGCAGTCGGCCAAGCTTGATTTGCGCTCTGTTCCCAAGGAACGTATTGGCGTCATACTTGGTACTAGCGGAGCAAGTATCCGCGATCCTGAAGAAACAATCCCGACTGGTGCGGCAAAATTTAAAATCATCCGTGAGATGACTAATGCCTCTTCAGCCTGGGTCAGCCTGGACTACGGTTTTACAGGGCCGGCCTTTAATCTGTCAGCTGCTGGATCTTCTGGGTTGTACGCCATCATCCAGGCCTGCGAGTTGATCAATAGCGGCCTTATTGATATTGCTATTGCAGGCGGGTCTGACATAAGCACAACCAAGATGAATCTGGACTACGGCTTGAGTCACTGCATAATTTCTCGGCAATACTCTCAGACACATAAATTAAGGCCTTTTGATCTTAGAGCTGACGGCACATTGCTTTCTGATGGCGGGGCAGCGCTTATCCTGCAATCAGAAAAATCAGCTCAAGACACAAAATCAAATGTCTTTGCCCGGATTAAGGGTTTTGCCAAAAGCTTTGACTATAATTCTGTTGACCATCTTGAACATTCAAATCATGCATACATCCAAGCTATGAATAATGCATTAATTGAAGCTCAATGCAAGGACAACATACAGCTGGTCTGTGCAAATTCATTAACAAATATTAATTTTGACTCTCAAGAAGCGCTTGCCATAAGAGATGTCTTTCTGCCGTCTAATCAAAAAGTGTATACTACCTCGTTTAAGCCATATACAGGTTATTGCATCGGCGGGGCAAGCGCTGTTGATATTGCACTATCTGCCTATGCTCTATATACAGGCAGCTTCCCTAGGTTGCATTCTGATATCGAACAAAAAGGTGATCATTATATAGAGCTATATAATGATGACATTAACATATCCAGTATTAAAAATGTAATGGTTAATTCATTTTCGCTGGCTGGACATAATTGCTCTTGTATACTTGGACAATAATGATAATGTAATATGCGACAAGAGCTTATGAATAGACAGATAGCGTTCGTGCATGGCGGTATTGGAATTAATTATGTAACAACTGCAAATAGATATTTAAAGAATTCAATTTTCCAAAAAAAATTAAAATTGCTGGAAGACAATTTTAACCTTCGGCTCGACCTCCAAAACAAGCCAAGCATTTTAACCGACTCCCTGGAGAATCAACTATTATCCTATACAAGCAATTGTTTTTTGACTGATTTATATGCAAATAATAATGTTCTAGCTACTTATCACATAGGTCATAGCATGGGCCTATACTCATGCTTGTATGCAGGTAGATTTTATAATTTTTTAACTGGAGCTAAAATAATTTGCAAGGTTTATCAATTATTAAAAGATCATTTTCAGGACAAAGGTTATATTCTGGGCATAGTGATTGGATTAAGCGAGAACGAACTACATGAAATACTTGGTGTAAGTCAATGTGAAATTTGCATTGTAAACGGTTATAATAATTTTGTAATATCCGGAAAAAATGCTGAGGTCAAGTATATTCTGCATACTGCTCTAGACAATGGGGCCACATATGCAAACTTTATTAATACAAACCTGCCATACCATACATCAGAATCTATTGCTATTAGATCCAGAATAGAAAGTTATTTGTTATCAATGGATATTTATGAGCCTCTTTTTAATTGCCATGTATACTCTTTAGTTGATCATAAGAAGATATGTTTTGACAATTGTATTATGTCTATTATTGATATGATTTGTTCCAGAATAAATTTTTGTTATGGAGTCTATTTTTTGTCAAAAATGTTTACAAAAAATTTTTGCGAAATTGGACCAAGAAATAAGTTGGCAAAACTAATACATAAAATAAACCCAGAAATTATTTTTGTCTAAAATGAACAGCAAGTATAGCATCGGCATTATCGGCTATGGTAAGATGGGTTCAGAAATATTTTCATATTTACTCCCTTATAGCTTAGATATTACATTATATACTTCATCTATGGAAAAATTATCTGCAGCTAAAAAAAAACATGAACGTTTAAGAAGAAGACTAAGCAAAAGAGCAATCCAGGATATATCCAACTTAGAATGTGTTACGGATTTAGCAAAATTTCAGAATTGTGATATAATAATTGAAAGCATCAAGGAAGATTTTGATTTAAAATGTTCTTTGTTTAGAGAAATAGGCCAGTATCTGCATGAAGATTCTATTTTAACCACAAATACTTCATCTATATCCATCAATGCTTTTAAAAATAATGTTAGACACTTTGAAAATTTTTGTGGGTTACATTTTTTTTACCCAGTCAAGCTTATTAACTTGCTTGAGATAATCCAATCAGAAAAGACATCATCAATAACTATTGAGAAGATTCAAGATTTTGCAAAACATATAAATATGGAGCATATTATTGTCCAGGATGCTCCCGCCTCTGTAATCAATTTCATATTATCATTTTACTATATGGAAGCCATTTATATTTTGCAGGAAGGAATTACTACTCCTTCCAAAATTGATCAGATTGCCAAGAGTTCTTTTTATGTTGGCCCATGCGAATCTATGGACATCATAGGGCTGGACTTCTTTATGCATTCCATGCAAAGGGTTACAGCCAACAGTAAAATAATTGATTTCAGCGATAGAGAGGTTTGGGATGAGCCCTTTTTGTTATATAAGCTGTTAAAACAAGGGCGTTCAGGAAGGAATTCTGGAGCTGGAATTTTTTATTATCAAGAATCGGAAAAACTAGAAGATGATTTATCTTTTTATGCACAAGGAATGCTTAATCGAACCGTTAGCGAAGACGACATAGCTGATCGTTTGTTTTATTCTATTTTAAACGGTTGTTTAGCAGCCATCAACAACGATCTATGTTCTGCTAATGATCTAGATAAAGGTATTAAGAATATTCTATTTATGGATCAAGGCCCTATATCTTTTATTAGGACCCAAAAATATGAGCAGGTGCAAAGCAATTTTGCCCAGCTTGCAAACAAATATGGCCAAAGATTTTTTGTTCATAAGAATTTGGCAACTTAAGAATCAAATTTTTGAAAAGATATAGATATTTAATTTCAGAAAGACTAACACATGCTTCTAATTCAAGTTCAAGATATTAGCAAAGTTTATAATTTGGGCAGCAATCAAATTTTTGCTTTAAATGACGTGTCTCTGGATATAGAGACTGGAGAATTTGTAGCTATTTGGGGACCCTCTGGATCAGGTAAGACAACTTTGCTAAATATTATTGGCTTGATAGACGAACCAAGCCAAGGCAGAATATTTTTGCATAATAAGCCCATAGATGAAATAGACGATAATACCAAGTCAGACATACGCAATACGAATATAGGCTATATATTTCAAAATTTTAATTTGATCCCTGTCTTAAATGCCTTGGAAAATGTTATGCTGCCCTTGCAAATCCGAGGAGAAAAGACTTTAGAGGTTAATAAACAAGCTGAATACAGACTAGATCAAGTCGGCTTAACAAACCATATGTTACAAAGGCCCGACAACTTATCTGGAGGCCAAAAACAAAGGGTTGCTATAGCTAGAGCATTAATTACCTCTCCTAAACTCATTATTGCTGATGAGCCTACTGCAAATTTGGATTCCAATACTGCAGAAAATATTATTTTACAAATGAAAAATATTAATAGCAGTGAAGGAACTACTTTTATCTTTTCCACACATGATGCTAGGCTGTTAAAACATGTAACAAGGAAAATACTATTAAGTGACGGTCAAATTATTAAACAGGAAAAAGCATAGTTAATGTTATTTAAAATTGCTTTTAGAAATTTGTTTAAAAATCAACGTAGAACCATTATTACAATAATTGCCATATCTTTTGGATATGCAGCAGTCGTGTTATTTAGTGGATTTACTAATTATATGTATTCAGGCAATAAAAGCGCGGCTATCTATGGCAGGTCTCAAGGCCATTTAACATTATATAAGCAAGGTTTTTTTGAGAAAGGTCAGGTAGACCCAGCGAAATACTTAATTCATGAAAACGAGCAAGAAAAAATTATAGATTTTCTTAACCAAAACGATCACGTCTTGCTTGTATCTCCCCAGATTAGAATATCCGGTTTGATTACTAATGGGCAAATATCTACAATTTTTATAGGGCACGGTATTCAGCCTTCTGATATTCAGGTTTTCTCCCAAAAAGCAATGATGGGCCAAATGATTGAAATACAGGGCAGACCTATGACAAATGATCAACCCTCCGGTATAGGTCTGGCGCATGGACTTGCTCAAATGCTTAATGTACAGCAAGACGATGATCTGATTTTATTCACTAATACTATTGAAGGACAAATGAATGCTGTCAATGCCGAGGCCTTGCACTTTTTTAAAACTGACTCTACTGCTCTTGATGACAAAGCAATACGATTGCCTCTTGATTTAGCTTTAAGCCTTTATGACACCAACAGTGTAGACAGACTTGCGATATTGCTTGATGATGATAAATATAGCAACAAAGTCTATGCACAAATTAACAACTTTGTAGAAAAAAACAATCTGCAGATTAAAGCCCATAAATGGCATGAACTCAGCGAATGGTATAAAAAAGTAAAAGAGATGTTTGATGTAATCTTTGTATTCATATTTATAATAGTTTTTCTGATTGTAGTTATGAGCATCATCAATACCATGAGCATGGCCGTTATGGAACGTACCAGAGAAATTGGGACCTTGCGTGCTTTGGGCTTGAAGAGAAAAGGGGTGGTTCAATTGTTCTCCATGGAAGGGATTTTGCTGGGTATTTTCGGCTCTTTGCTCGGTTTGTTATTAACCTTTTTGTGCATATTTTTGACCAGCGTCCTTAATCCAACCTGGATGCCACCAGGCGTAACAGTCAGAGTCCCTATCCAGATCGAAATCGTTCCCTACCATATGCTGCTTAGCTTTGTGGTTATCATTTTACTCTGCTTATTATCTTCATTTATACCCTCCAGAAGAGCAGCACGCTTAAATATTGTGGATGCCTTGGCTGATACTTGATCTAACCAGTTTTAATTTTGGGAGTTTTTATGCGACGTATTTTTTCGGCTTGTATATTATTTGGTTTATGTATATCTATTTCAACTATAACTGCAGTGTTTGCTGAAGATACGAATAATAATTGTCAAATAAATGCCCATCAGATTTTAAAGACAGCTGACCACTCAAGGGGAAATATCGATGGAGTCATATGGGAAGTTGAGTTGAAATCCTATGAAAATGACAAATTGGAGCAGGAAAGAACCATTGATATTAAAGCTAAAGGATATAACTTTTTAGGCACATTTCTAGCGCCAGCCAAAATCAAAAATAGTAAAATCCTTATGGCAGACCACAACATGTGGTATACTAAACCTGGCCTGCGTAAGCCCGTTCCGGTTTCTCCCAAGCAAAAACTGGTAGGGGGCGCATCATATGGAGACCTGGCTGCTACAAACTATGCAGATGATTATGATGCTACTTTTTTGGGGTATGAGCAAGTTCAGGATGAACAATGTTACGTATTTGAACTCAAGGCCTCTGCAGAAAATGTAACCTATGAAAACATCAAATATTGGGTCTCCAAGGAAAGAACAGTCGGGGTCAAGGCGGAATATTATTCTGTCTCTGGCAAGCTTCTAAAGCTGGCTATGTTTGAATACGAGCACCAAATATCAATTCCTGATAACGGATCAAGACCTTTTATCTCTAAAATGAAGATAGAAGATATGCTAATGCAGGGCAACATCACATATTTGAGCTTTAGCCAGCCTGAGCTAAAGGAATTAAAGCCCTCTACTTTCAACGTAAACAGATTGAATTTATAACTGATATTGCCATGCGATCACTTTATGCTAAACTGCAAATATCTATTTTACTTCTTGCTGCTGATTTTTGCAGTTCCTAATATAAGTCAGGCAACTGAAAATCAATCAGTACTTGAACAGCTTTATGATGATCTGGAACTTCATCTGACCGGCCTATTGTTTTATGAATGGCGGAACTTTGACCCCAATGCTTTGCGAAATCCCAATAATGTATTAGATCTATACGACAATAAACTGGAATACCAGCTGCGTCCTGATATAAGATATCAGCATGAATCTTTTAGAGCTCTGATCAAGCCACGCCTGAGCATAGAATCCACGCATTGGGATGACTCGATTCTTGATCGAGGAACCGAGAGTGAAATAGACATTTATGTTAATGAATGGCTTATTGATTATAATTTTTATGATAATTTGCATTTAGCTGGAGGCCGGGAGAACTTACAGTGGGGGCCAAGCCTTTTGCTGTCTTCTTCTAACCCGTTTTTTGGCGATAATGGCTTATCAAATCCCAAGCGAGAGATTGGAGGACAGGATTTTGTTAAGCTGAATTGGTATCCAAATTATGCCTGGAGCCTATCTTTGTTGGCTAATATAGGTCAGGGCAGATACGAGCCCATATGGGAGCACAGCGATTTTGAGCAGACTTATGCTCTGAAAATCGACTATACCAGCTATAGAAAGTTTGCAAGTTTTATTGGCAGCTACAGAAACAATGACCGGGCGCGGCTTGGATCCTATGCCGGATGGAATGCCTCAGACAGCCTGCTGCTCTATGGGGAACTAGGACTTGCGGCTGGTACAGATGCCTTGTATCCTGAATCTGAAAACAATCGCATTCAATATCAAGCCAAAAATGATGACTATGGCCAAATCACCAGCCTCTCCACGCTCGGCGCATCTTACACATTTGAGTCCGGAGCTAACCTGGCTTTAGAATATTTGTATAATTCAGCTGGATATAATGATAAAGAAGCTGAGCTTTACTTTGAAACATTTGAAAGACTGCACTGTTTACTTTCTTTTCCGCATTATCAAGTAGTTATCCAGCCAGATGCTTCTACATCTAACATTAAAAGTGCTTTATATCCTGAGCTTAGACTATTACGCAAAAACTATCTTTTTGCTCAATTCAGACAATTAGAATTCTTGGACAATCTTGATCTGATATTACGTTTTACTTATAATATTGATGACCAATCAGCTAATTTTGTGCCTATCTTGCATTACGGGCTAGGAGATAATATTGAACTTTTTTTTATTGGCTTGCAAACCTTTGGCCCAGAAGATGCTGAATTGTCATCATTTGTTGATTACAATTTTACACTAGGCGTGCAAGCAACTTTTTAATTTTTTACATACTGTATTGACCTTCTTGTTGCAAGCCCTGGGACTTCGACTAACAAGGCTCAAATTGTCAGCGACTGCATTTATTGTCTTAAGGCTGAACTTTGAGTATTGAACCCTCAAATTTTCACCCTCCAAAAAAATTAAAAAGGCATTTAACATGAAAAAAAATATCTTACTTGTACAGCCCAAACATCGGCATGGAGGAAATACTGATATCCCTGAGCTGCGAATGCTGGGTAAGAAAGGCTCTTTTTTGAGTGCGAGTCTTGGCACTGTAGCTGCTTTGACTCCCCCGGAATTCAAAGTAACCATTATTGATGAAAATATAGAGCCTCTTCCAGAGCCTAGCCAATTTGACTTGGTGGGATTGACCGGTTATTATTCCCATTTGGCCCGGGCCAGGCAATTGGCTGGTCTTTTTTCCCAAGCTGGGGTCCCAGTTATTTGTGGAGGTCCTTCTGTCTCCTTGAGTCCTGAGCGCTGGCGCCCATTTTCAGACGTGCTGTTGAGAGGGGAAGCAGAGTATATCTGGCCCAATTTCCTGAAGGATTTCCTGTCTGGACAGCAGGCCCCTGAATATGTGGAGCAGGAACGCTTCGACCTTTCCTGCTCTCCAATTCCGGACTACAACGGCTATTCTGCTCAGACCAGAAGCCAATACCTCTATGGGGTTGTACAGACCAGCCGTGGCTGCCCTTACAACTGTGAATTCTGCAGTGTGCATGTCTATCTGGGCCGTAAAATACGCCACAAGCAAGTAGCCCAAGTTTTGGCTGAGATCGAGCAATTGCATCAACTTGGCTACGAGCAGATTTTCCTGGCTGATGACAATTTCTCTGCCGGGCGCAAACATGCCTGCGATATTCTCAAAGCCATCCAGGATTGGAACAGCAAGCTCAAATCTCCTATTGAGTTTACCACCCAGCTCTCTATTGAGACAGCCAAAGACGATGCTTTCCTTGAACTCGCTGCGCAAGCAGGTTTAGTAAATGCGTACATTGGTATAGAATCACCAAACCAGGAGAGCCTGGCAGAATGTGGCAAGACAATGAACCTGCAAAGCAATGTGCTGGACAACATCAAAAAATTCCAGGCCCACGGCATTCAGATCATTGCCTCCACCATAGTAGGTTTTGATCATGACGGGCCTGGCATCTTCCAGGATCAACTGGATTTTTTCATAAAGGCTGGCACTCCTCAGGTTTGGGTCTATGCCCTGCAGGCTTTTGATGGAACCCGCCTTAAACAGCGTATGCAGGAAGCAGGACGTTATATTGACTTCCCTGAAACCTTTTATCAGGGCTTAGACAAACAAGGAATTGATAACTGGAACTACAAACACCTCACGCTGATCCCAAAAGGCTTTTCTGAACAGGAATTTCGACAAGGCCTCCAGTGGTTATTGCAGCAATTGTATGCTCCAGACAACCTTCGAACTCGCATGGAATCATTTTTTCAGACTTTTGAAAACTCAACATCACGCTCCAGCTACTTTTTGCCTCGCCCTAGATTGGACAGCAAAAAGCTTGGGCAATTGTTGCGCCTTTTGTGGTATGTTTTTGTCCAACTGCCTAAGCAGGACAGAAAAGAGCTCTTGCAATTGCTGCGCATGGCTAAAAACTATCACCACCCCCGGAAGTTTAAGCTAATCTTCACCCAGTATTTTATTGCCAGGAACATTCGACAGAACCTGTCTGCAGTATAAAAAGTTATATTTCTATGAAAAATGTGCTAGTCTTAAGCTATAGCCAATCAGGGCAGCTAAATTCAATCTTGCAAAAGATCATCGAACCGATGTCCATTGCCGGTGAAGTTCACATTGACTGGAAGATTATTACTCCTGTGAGGGAATTTCCTTTCCCCTGGCCATTTCAGGAATTTTTAAATGTCTTTCCAGAATCTGTCACCGGCAGCATTTGCCCCTTGCAAGAGCTGCATTTTGATCAGGAACATTACGATCTTGTAATTCTTGGATACCAGGCCTGGTATCTCTCCCCTTCCATCCCAATTAATTCTTTTTTAAATTCATCCAAAGCAGACATTCTGTCCAATACGCCTGTAATTACAGTTATGGGCTGCAGGGATATGTGGTATGCGGCCCACGAACAAATGAAAGAACTCCTGGGACAATGTAAAGCCCAATTAGTGGGCAACATCGTCTTTGTTGACCAGGGCTTCAAGCCGGCCACTTTTATAACAACCCCTCGCTGGCTCATCCATGGCAAAAAAAGGGGCATCAAAGGCCTGCTGCCAGATGCTGGAGTAGGCAGATCAGCCATAGAGGGTGCCATTAAATATGGCTATGCAATCTATTTCCATTTGCTGCAGGGAAGCTTGAAGGATAGAGATATTTTCCAGGGCCTGGAGCCCTATAGCATAGATGAGGTCAATATTGAATTTGAAAGCTTTGCCAAAAGGTATTTCCTAAGGTTTGCAAATTTAATCAAAAAAAATGATAAACAGGGATTCCGCCGTAAGCTTTTGGTCAATTTATGGTTTTTATCCCTGATAGGACTGGTGCTCGTGTCCATCCCTTGCATCCCTTTTTTGAAAATCAAATACGCTATACGCAAAAAAAGGTCTAAGTCTTTGTAAACAAGACGATCTGGAGCTGAAAATGACACTTATGCAAAACAAGAACTGCCTGATTTGCGGGGTTGCAAATAAAAACAGCATCGCCTGGGGCGTAGCAAAGGCCTTTTACAATAACGGCGCCAACCTATTTTTTTCTTGTGTCCAAAGCGCTTACCGTAGGGTCAGCAAGCTGGCCCAAGAGGTCAATTCAAATCATATCTTTGTCTGTGATGTGACCCAGAAAGAAGATATAAAGGGTCTTTTTGAAAATTTGAGCACAGCCACAGACGGGCAACTTGATGTACTGGTCCACTCCATGGCCTATGCAGACCCAACCTACCTTGGAGGAGATTTTTTGCAGACGCCCAGGCAGGTCTGGACTGAATCCCTGGAAGTTAGCGCCTACTCTTTGCTGGAACTCACAAGGCATGCAAAACCACTTATGTCCAAACAAAGCGGGGGTAGTATCATTACCCTCAGCTATGGGGGGATAAGTGTTCATCCTGGCTATAATATGATGGGCATTTCCAAGGCAGCCCTGGAGATGACTGCTCGTTATCTGGCCTATGATCTGGGCCCGGACAACATTCGGGTCAATGTTATAGGCTCTGGCCCTATACCGACCTTATCATCCCAGATGGTTGAAAACTTTAATTTTTCCATTGAAAAGGTACAGACCAGTTCTCCCCTGCTCAGAAATGTGACTACTTCAGATATCGGAGACGCAGCAGTATACCTGGCCTCTGATTTATCCAGATCTGTTACTGGGCATGTCTTAAAGGTGGATTCCGGCATGGATATCATGGCCCCTGGCGTTCCAGCCCACAGAAAGCTCAAGCCTAAAGCTTGAGCTGCCGGATAACAGCGGCACTATCTAAGCCGCCATCCCCAAGGTCCCTGAGCTAAGCTCCACAATCAAGACATAACCTTTGCCAGGCCCTCTTCCACAGTAGTCAAACCCTGACAAATCTTGCGGGCTGCATCCTCTCGCAGGGTGCTCAGCTTGCCCTCCTGGATCAGAGTCTGGTTAATCTCGGCAGCAGAGGCCTGGTGCATGATCATATCCCGGACCGTATCATCCACCTTAAGCACCTCAAAGGCGGCAACCCGCCCCTTGTAGCCGGTATGCATGCATCTTGGGCAGCCTTGCCCCTGCAGGAAGGTGCAGTTTGATGACTGCTCCAGGCCCAGGGAGAGTAAGCCCTGCTCCGGCGGAGTATAAGGCCTGGCACAATGTGTACAGACCCTTCGCATCAGGCGTTGGGCAAATGAGACCAGCAACACCGAAGAAATCAGAAAAGGCTCAATACCCATATCCATGAGCCTGGCCACCGCCCCGGCAGCGTCATTGGTATGCACGGTGGTCAAAACCCGATGTCCGGTCATGGCCGCCTGCACTCCGATCCGGGCTGTTTCTGCGTCGCGTATCTCACCTACCATGATCACATCCGGATCCTGACGCAGGATGGAGCGTAAGCCCGAGGCAAAGCTCATACCCGCTTTGACATTTAGCTGCACCTGACGCACTCCTGGCACCCGGTATTCAACCGGGTCTTCCAAGGTCATAATATTAATGTCTGGCTGATTTATGCTCTTTAATATGGCGTACAAGCTGGTACTTTTGCCGCTGCCGGTAGGTCCGGTGGACAAGATCATGCCATGCGGCTTGTGGATGACCTCTTCCATCTTTTGCAAGTCCTCAATATACATACCCAGCTCATCCAGGCTGTAGATGCCTGCACTCATGTCCAAAATACGCAGCACCACGTTTTCTCCGTAAATGGTGGGTATGCATGAAACGCGCACATTAATCTCTCTGCCTTCCATGACCACGGTAAAACGCCCGTCCTGGGGAATTCGAGTCACAGAGATATCCATATTGGACAGGATCTTGATCCTGGAAGTCAGCGCCGGCATCAGCTTTTGGGCTGGTGCCGGCACTGGCCGTAATTTGCCGTCCACTCTAAACCTGGCCTGGACTCTGTCTTTTTCCGGGCTGAGATGGACATCACTGGCCTTTTGCTTCACAGCCTGGGCCAGAATGGAGTTGACCATACGAATCACCGGGGCTTGATCTGCCTGGCTCTCTAAGGCATGCACATCCAGATCTTCTTGCTCCAGGGCCAGCCCCTGTTCCTGGTCCTGCCCCTGATCCAGCATAGCGCTCATATCCGGCTGCACATCCTGCATCACAAAATCCAGATCTTGATATAATCCGTACATAGCGGCCAAGGCCTGATCAAATTCAGCCCAAGTGCAGACAAGAGGCTCGATTTCCATGTTGGTCAGGGCTTCCAGGTTGTCCAAAGCCTGAATATCCAAAGGATCAGTAGTAGCCACGTACAGGACCTTGCCTGTCTTGTAGACCGGCACAGCCCCCAGTTCCTTGGCCTTTTCCAGCGCAAGCAGCTCATCCAGATCCGGATCAAGGTCGTAGTTGGAGGGGTCATACCGCTCAATGCGCAATTGGCGGCTGAGCATATTTACTATTTGCTCCTCTTTGCAGATGTTGTTGCGCACCAGGAACTGCCCAAGCTTCAGATTAGTGCCCTTATTTTCCTGCAAGGCGTTCTGCAATTGCTCCTGACTCAGCAATCCTTCCTGGATCAGCATTTCTCCTAGGCGCAATTTTTTTCGCAAGGCTAACACCTATCCTTATGGTTTGGTTTTTGGCAATACAGGACACAAAGCCTGCACAGGCTGCAGTGCAATCATGCATAGCCCATCAACAAGCCTCTATTCCACTTTTCCCGGTACAGGCAAGCACAACTTATCCTGACTCAAATCCAAGATCCGGGCTGAATTTGCAATTTCCTGACCCAAGTCCTGCAAGGCTGACTCAGCCTGCCCTCTTTGAGAAAAAGACCTGCTGCTGACCACAGCATGCCGCAGGCCAGCATTGGGAATCCAGTAGCTAAGAATTCGCAGCTCAGGATCCTTTTGCTGGAATACATACTCATGGGCCTGGTTTAAGTCCTGCCAGGACTGGTATTGTAGCCAGTAAACCCCAGATTCCTGCACAGGTCTGCCTGCCAGTGCCGGGAGAACAATACTCTGCCCGGCTTCCAGCAGATCCAAATCCTTGATTTCTGGATTGGCCTCTTGCACCAAGCCCAAAATATGCAGGTCTGCTTTGCCGTAAATGCGCTGCAACATTCTCCACAAATGATCGTTCTGTTGGATTTTGACCCGGCCCAGGTTCTCAATGCGCTGATTTACCGAGCCCTGGCAGGCCGGTTTTTTCGCCTTGGAAGTCAAAGGCCCGGCCTGCTCGCCTTCTGGTATGTTCTTTGCCGGACTTGCAGGCGATACAACTGGAAGTTCAAGTTTGGCAGTATTCAAAGGCCAGAATTGCAGCTGATTTATGCCTGTTACAGGCCTTTTCAGGATCCTGCTCTCAGCTCCGCTTCTCTGGCCTGGATCCTGAGGGCTGGATTCTGGCCAGGGCCAGGAGAGCTGCCAGCCGTATGCAATCAAAGCCAGCAGGATCAGCAGTGCTGCGCTGGCCACAAAGCCCGCCACTCCGGCTTTTCTCTTGGATTTGGACTCAAAGCCTGTGCCGGGTACATTTTCTGCAGCCTGCTCCACAATCCCTGCTGTCACTTTAAAACGGCCCTTAATGAGCAAAAGCAGCAGGATATGCTGTAACAAGTGCACAATCTTCCTGGGATAACCCTGAGTCAAAGCATAAATCCGCTCCCAGGCCCGAGGGGTAAAAGCTAAGGCAAAGCCCTTCCCATCCAGCCCTCCAGCCTGTTGCAGCCTGTATCTGATCAGGCTTACGGTGTCCTTGCGGCTCAAAGGCTCCAAATGCTGCTCCAAGGCCACCCTGTCTATGAAATTGGCCTGTGCAGCCAGCAAGTTTTGGATCTCGTCCTGGGCAAAGATGACAATCTGCAGGAGCTTATACTGGTTGGTCTCGTAGTTGAGCAGTTCCCGCAAAAGCTCGATACACCCGCTGCTGAGTTTTTGGCCCTCGTCTATGATCAAGACCACAATCTTCTGCTGTTCTGCCCCGAGGCCAAACAAGCGGTTCTTAATCATTTCTTTGTGCTCGGAAAGGGTGGAGCAAGACATGGCCTGCTCCCGGCTGCCTAACATTGCATTCAATGTCCCAGCCAAATCCTGAGCCTGCTCAAATCCAGGGTCCAGAATTAAATGCAATTCAATGCAGTCATCGCTGCCCAGGATCCTGATCAGCTGCCTGCAAAGGGTGGTTTTACCTGTGCCCACTCCTCCCCGCACCAGACACAGACCCCGGCGCAGCCTGATTGCAATTTCCAGTTTTTGCAGGCAATGGACATGCTTTTCAACCCGGTAAAAAAATTCCGGGTCCGGGGTGTTGGAGAAAGGTTCCTTTTGCAGGCCCAGCAGTTTATAATAGTCCATAAACCGTGGATATTCTATTGTTAATAATCAACCTGCAACAAACAGACAGGCCTGTATAGCTAAAAATAGATTCCAGGCCCTTTAATAAGAATTCAAGATATAAAACTCTAATTCCCCTTGGCACGCAGGATACTGGGCGTAATGAAAATCATGAATTCTTCCATTTCATCCTCCCGCTCCTGACCTTGAAACATCCAGCCCAGGCCGGGAACGTTCTTTAGTCCTGGCACACCGCTTTCCTGATTGGACACTGTTTGCTTGGATAAACCCGAGATGACAATGGTCTCTCCGTCCTGGACCACCAACTTGGTTTCAGTTTGTTTGGTCCGGATTAAAGGATTGCCTCTTACCTCCCTGGTAAAGTCCACCTCGTCCTTCTTGACCTTGATATCCATCTTCATATGCTGACCATTAATAATACTGGGCACTACTTCCAGCCTGATGGCTGCATCCTCAAATTCCACGATGCGATCCCCATCCTCATTAATGGTCTCGTAAGGCACCCTTTGTCCGTGTTCAGTAAAGGCCATCTGGTTGTCCATAGTAGTGATTGAGGGACTGGAAAGGATCTTCAGCTTGCCCTCTCTTTCCAGGGCTTGCAGCTGGGCATAGAGCACATTCCCGGTGATGCGCCCTGCTGCTATACCCAGGCTCATCCCTTCCAGACCTAAAAAGGATTCTTCGGGTTGGATGGGTTCGCCCACAACCCCAAAATCATCTAAACTGCCGCTGGAAGTTATGTAGCGCCCGCTCCAGCGCATGCCCAGTTCTCGGGCCGTGGTCCGGGTAGCTTCCACTATATTGGCCTCGATCAAGACTTGGGATCTGGACCTGTCCAGATGCTGAATCATTCTTTCCATACGCTCCAAATCATTGCGACTGGCCTGGATTACCAAGGAGTTGGTCTCTTGGTTAACTGCAATATGGCCTCTAACCTGCCCCTCCCGGTCCCGGGTCAAAAATTTTTCCAAATTCTCTCCCAGTTTCTCTGCATCAGCATAATTGATCTTGACAATCTTGTTGGCAAGCGGTGCAAGGCTCTCAGTATCCATCCTCAGACGGCTCAATTCTTCCTGCAGGCTGGAGATCTCTAATTCGTTTTGCAGATCCTGCATACTCTTAACCCTTAGAACATCCCCTTCCCAGGAATAGGTCAGGCCTTGGGCATTAAGAATACTCTGAAAGGCATGGTTCCAGGGCACGTCCTGGATATCAACACTCATTTGGCCTGTCACGCTTTGATTGATGACCATATTCTGGTCTGCGGCCCTGGCCAGACCCCGCAGCACGCTGCGCACCGAGGCCTCCCGCAGGCGTATGGTCACTTGATCTTCAGGCAGGACCTTATCCAGGACAGGATCTTCAGTTGTAATGGTTTCCGGAGTTATCTCGTACAGGTCCAGCATCTCCCTGGCTTTGATCTGGGGGGAATGGCCCCTGGATTCTTCAGCAAGCTGCAGCCATTTTTCTAGGGATTCTTCCTGCTGGGCCTTCTGGCTTGAGCAGCCCATGAGGAGCAAAAGCAGTACACAACAAAACACAAACCACTGCAGGCTGGCATGTTTATTGCGGCGCGCAGCATTTGGGAGATGATCTACAATGCGTCTTTGCCTGGTCCAGGGCCGAGCTGATCGAAGTCTACCCAACTCCAGCTGGACAAATAATGCTTGATAAGTGTTGTTCAGCATGAGAGTCGGCTCCCAAGAATTGGGAATAATTTGTGTCTGCAATTGAAAACCTGCCTGTTACTGGCTCTTGTAAGGTATGGTTATCTTTTGTCCCCCAGGAGAAGTCTCCAACAAGATATGGCCTGGCTCGATTGCCCTCAGGACTGCGTTTCCTTCCTCCAGCATTTCGTCTACCTTATACTCCATCCCGTTGATGATGGCCATACGCTTCTGGTTCATTTCCAAAAAACCTGTATATTCCAATGGTCCCAGGTCCACCCTTTGGCGTTTGGGCTTTTTGGCAGACTTTTTTTGCTCGGGATGCACATAAAAAGGGTTTCTGTCCCAGTCTACAGCTATACGCTGCAGAATATGGACCTGTTCCTCACTCAATGCAGAAACAGCAGTTTCCTGGCTGATCTTTTGAGCCAGTTCTTGAGCGGCCTGAACATCTTCTTGGGCCTCCTGCTCAGGTCTGACAGTTTGAGCAGGCTGATAAAACAGCTCAAATGCCCCGTAGATCAAGGCCAGGATCATCAAGATCAAAAGGATTGTTTGTCTTTTGCCCATAAATCCAGTTCATTTTTTAGGCCAGGAAAACACAGGCTCAAGGAGCACAAAGGCCTAATGTATATCCACCCATATCTGCAGGCTGTATACAGGGTCTGATCTTGTGCTCTGGATCCTGAGCTGCTCCAGGCTGCGCAGGTTAGGATCCATGCTCAACTGGATCAAGAAATTTCTAAAATCCTGATATTGGCCTTGCAGTTCACCCTGAATAAGCAAAAACTGGCCCTCGCGGTTCAAAGAGTCAGGCCTGGGGGCAAAACTGGCCTGCTGCAAGCCTGCTGCCTTGGCCAAGGCCGTCAACATCTCTGGTCTGCTCTCAATATCAAAATCCTGGTCATCAAAATCCAGTGCAGCTAAGAAGCTGCTGTATTCTTTGCCTTGCAGCCTTTGCTGCAGGCTCTGGTAAACAGGCCGCAGGACCTCTTGCTCCTTTATTTTGCTCTCCAGGTGCAGCCTATTTTTTTCCAGCTCTGCAATCTCCTGGCGTACAGGCAGGATACCCCAAAAAAACATTATGCCTAAAGCTAACATACTGAACAGTATGTAGGCCAGTATCCTTCTATTTGCGCCTATTTCGTACCAACTAGTCATTGCCTGCCTGTCACGGTAATATTCAGGATAAATTTATATACCTCCTGCATGGAATCCAAATTATCCAGGTAGTTGTTTTGAATCCGCGCATTGCTGAATAATGGGGAACGCCGAAGGCGCAAAAGGAAGTTGGTCAGCTGTGTTTCAAAAAGCGCAGGGCTGCCTTGGATAAAACCATGCAAAACAAGCATGTTCTCTTGCTCCTGGCCGGAGTTTGGCCCCTGTGAAGCCATATTTAGCTCCAGGCTAAAGAGCCTGATATCTTCAGGAGTGATCTGGTTCAACTCGGTTATAACCGCCACCGGCAGTAAGCTGTGGCTGTAGTCCTGCAGTTTGTTGTACTCCTGCTTCAATTCCCCGGCCAATTTGCTGAGCATTGTCATGCTCAACTCCGGGGAGTAAGCCTCAACTTTCTGTTCCAGTTGGGCATTTTTTTGCCTGACTTGTGAAACTTCAGCTTCAGAAAGCCACCAATAATATCCAAAGATGAGCAATACCAAAAGGGCACAGCCTGCTGCTACAGTATTTGCCATGCGCAGGGCGGCCCTCTCCCGATCCTTGGTCTGGGCTGTATGCAGGAAGTTTATGCTCTCCCCGGCAGGCATGGCCAGCCCCACGGTAGAGGCCAGCGCCAGACGCTGGTCCTGCTGCAAAGCTGAGACCTCCGGGGAGACCCCAGGATATGAGGGCTGCAGGACATCCAGCAGTTCTACCTCCACTCCCAGCTGTTCTTGGAAAAAACCTGGCAACTGGGGCAGATGCGCAATGCCCCCACAAATGTAAATGCCTCCTGGAGCAGGGTTTTTCAGAACATTCACTGAATGATCCATGCTCTTTTCCAGCTGCCTGGCCAAGCGCTGCAGGACCGGCCTGACCATATCGAAAACCTGTTCAGAGGAATAAGCACCAGAAAAAGCGTCTGGCTCTGCAGCGGCTTGCAAGGATTTCAGGACTTGCACTGCCTGCTCCCGGCTGGAGCCGGGGGGCTGCGCAAGGCTTATTTCAGGCGCTTCCAGGTCAGCCCCGCTTGCAGCAAAATCTTGGGCATCCAACTTCGCACTCAATTCATCCAGGATGCTGTGTTCACCTGTCTTAACCACCCGGCTCACAAAAATCTGCTCTGCACCCATAATCACTATATAGGAGCAATCTTGGGCGATATACAGCACAGCATAGGTCTCGTACTCTGAAATCGCCCACCTATGCAGAAACAGATTTTCCAGGGCCAGGGAGGGCATGGTCATGCCTTGCAAGGGATAGCCTACATCCTGGAAAAGGTTTTTGTATAGCTCAACATCCTGGAGGGGAGCAATGCTGGCCTCTGCTAAAACCTTGCGCACTCCCTGTTCGGTGCTCTCGCCTTTAATCCGATAGTCAAACACAGATTGGCTGGGATCAAAATCCCTGATTTTTCTGGCTGACCAATAGACAGCTTTGCTCAGGCCTTTTTTGACCTTGGGCGCGCGGACCTTCCAAATTTCCACTCGGCTGGCTGGCAGGCCGAGCCATATTCCCACTTTCCGGCCTGCGCCCATATCCTGCAAATATCTTTTCAGCAGTTTTGCAAACTCTGGATTATGGGCATCCATACCTTCAGGAAAAGGCACTATCATGGCCTTATTGACACGCCATCCAGATTTTCTGCGCACCATGCGCACCAGGTTCAGACTATCCTTGAAGATCTCTACTCCAATAAAATCTCTGGAGCTGGAGGGGATCAGATGTTGCTTGCTTCTGGTTACTGGTCCTGGGGCATGCAGGTTTGGCTTTTGGGCTGGAGGACTTGGTCCCTTGCGGCGGATTATATTCAGCAGTCTGTCTGTAGAGGAGATTTCTTTTTGACTGACCACGTTCTAACTCTCTGTAATAATGATTCTTTGCAGTCTAAAATTGATATTTTCTGGTAGATAATAATTAAAACAGGTTAGTATGCACAAAGCCTGCTTGTCAACGTCCTGCGCAAAGCCAGTCAGCAAGGTCCAAATCAGGTAGGCTTATGGAATACACCCCATCCCCCGGATAGAAGCTGCAAACATTCTCCATCATTGCCAGGCCCGGCACTCACCTTGTCTGTCATTGCCCAGCTTAATAGGTCGGCTTTGCGTGATGCTCATGCCGAGAACTCGACTGCGAGGCCGGAAAGTGCGATCCCTTGCACTTCTGATCGCCAGGTCTCTCCCTCACGGACGGACTGCGCGGTGGTAACTGTACCAGTGGTCACAATCTCGCCAGCATGCAAGGGCGCGTGATCGGGCTGCTTGGCCAACACTGATAACAGGTGGGCAATGGCATAAAGTGGACTGCCCAGTACATTGCAGCCCTTGGCCGTTTCGACGTGGCGGCCGTCGCATGACAGAGTAAGCCTAAAGGACTCAAACGCGGCAATGAGATCAGTCCCGAGCTGAGGCAAAGGCTGCGGGGGGCCGACCAGCAGAGCGCCGTGGAGCGACCCGTCAGCGACGGTATCCGGGGCCTGAAACCTCCAGCCTGGAAAGTGCGACTGCACAATCTCGAAGCCGTGTGCCACCCAGTCGATCGCATTCAAAACTTCTAAAATATCTGCTCCAGTCCGAGGAGCAGTGCGAAACCCAAAGACGATTTCAGGCTCAATCTTCGGCTCGACAAAACTACTAAGCCGACAAGTAGTCTGCGTGTCGTTTAAGCGAACCACCGTCGTATCGTAGATGTACCCCCAAATCGGTTCGCAGACTCCGAATTTGGACCACATGTCGGGGTTGGTGAAACCGATCTTTCGGCCTACGGGCCTGGCACCCTCTTTCAGCCGCACACGGTGAATGTGGTGCGCGACCTCGTAGGCGGCCGCGAGATCAAAGGCGGGCAGGCGCGCCGTGAAAGGCTCAACTTGACGCGCTAAGTCTTGAGCAGCCTTCATTTCCAACGCGAGCGCGTGAAGATCTAGCGCTGTTGTCATGAGCGTCTCTCCTATCGGTCTAAAGTTTGGCTTAACCCGCGCCGCCACGGACTTTGTCCGGTCTTGCCGGCCACCGTGTTGCTTGGCGTCGGATTGAAGGCTTTGCTAGGCCTTGACATCATCTCACTGCGGCACTGGCGTCTGCTTATTGCCTTGTAGCCTCTTGCAAAACCTGAATGAACTTCTCCACCAACTGCGGATCAAACTGACTGCCGGCGCAGCGCCGAAGTTCCTGCACAGCCTCCTCGCTGCTCATGGCCTTGCGGTAAGGTCGGTCACTGGTCATGGCATCAAAGGCATCAGCGATAGCCAGGATGCGGCTTTCTATGGGAATCTCCTCTTTCTTGAGCCCCAAAGGAT
>CAZLUR010000012.1:0-43438 GCA_964562725.1 uncultured Desulfohalobiaceae bacterium
ATTTCGTCGGCCAGCTCCTGAAGATCAGATATTGCCAGGGATTTCAGATCTTCAGGAGAATTAATGGTTTCAAGCACACTCAAGCGCACAACTCCTAATATTGTCGTTCAATAATATAATTGGCGATGGGATGATGTAGCAATGCGAGCCTATTTGTGTTTTGCCCCCGCCTGCAGGAGTACCTCGGTGAATGGTCACGTATTCCCGGATACAATTGTTGTCCCCGATGATCAGGCATGTCTTTTGCCCCTGGTATTTTAGATCCTGTGGCGGACCGCCTAAACAGGCATGGGCGTGTACCTGGTTGTTTTTACCTAGTTTGGTCCAGGATTTGATCTGCACAAAAGGTTCGATTAGGCAGCCGTCTCCTATTTCAGTTTCAGCTTCCAGTACGCAATAAGGGCCAATACTAACCCCTTGGCCTAGTGTTGCTCCGGGATCTATGATTGCAGTTGAATGGATTTGATTTTGCATCAGTAGTCCTCTCTGTGCACCAGTGCTGCAGTGAGTATACCCTGAGCTGCAATATGTTCCAGCACCCGGGCCTCGGCCTGCATCTTCCAGATGTTCATTTTTTGGCGCAGGTAGCTAACATGCAACAGCAATTGGTCTCCAGGATAGACTTGTTTGCGGAAGCGGAGTTTTTCAATTCCGCTAAAAAGAAATATTTTGTCCTGGGAAATCATATCTTGACTTTTGATCACCAGTATGCCTCCGGCCTGGGCCAGGGCTTCCACTATCAGTACGCCGGGCATAACCGGATAATCCGGGAAATGACCCTGGAAAAAAGGCTCATTTAAAGTGACATTTTTCAAGGCCAAAAGCTCTACACCGGGCTTGAACTCCAAGACCCTGTCCACCAGTAAAAAAGGATATCTATGGGGTAACAGTTTAAGGATGTCCGTGCTTTGTATTTCTATGTTTTCAAGTTTATCCGCCATGCTTGGTTTCTCCCTTGGAATTAAGCCTGTGGCGCAATTCATGAAGCTCAGATTCCAGCCTTTTGATTTTTTTGTGTAGTTCTGGAAGTTTGGGCTGTAAGGCCGCCAGACGCAAGAATTTTTTATGCTCCATGGCTGGATAGCCAGTTACGTCGCAGTCTGAAGGCAAATTTCTGTTGATACCTGATTTGGCGCCCACCCTGCAGCCATCCCCTATGTCCAAGTGGCCGCTGACCCCCACCTGCCCGGCCAGGGTCACATTACTGCCCAGCTTGGTACTGCCTGCGATGCCCACCTGGGCCACTAGCACGGAATTTTCACCCACCCGGACATTATGGGCCACTTGGACCTGATTGTCTATCTTCACGCCTCTGCAAATGCGCGTTTCCCCGAAAGTGGCTCGGTCGATACTGCAATTGGCACCGATTTCCACCTCATTTTCAATGACCACTCTACCGCTTTGGGGGATCTTCTCCAGGCCTTTTGCATGCTGGGCATAGCCGAATCCGTCACTGCCCAGGACCGTGCCTGCGTGCACTATAACCTTGGTGCCAAGAACAGTCTTGGACATCAAGCTCACATTGGGATAGAGCAGGCATGACTCTGCTATTTGGCAGTCCTCGCCTACATAGACCCCGCTGAACAGGGTGCAGCCTGCGGCTATACAGCTCCTGGCTCCGATATAGACAAAGGGGTAGATGGTTGCAGCAGGGTCCACCTGGGCCTGGGGATGGATATAACTCAGTTCGCTTATGCCCTGGTAGGAACCCTGGGGGGTTGCAAAGAGCTTGGCGGCACGAGCGAAGTCCAGGTAGGGATCTGGACTCAAGATACAGTCAGCATACTTGTCAGCCAGTTCTGCACTTAAAATGACCACACCAGCCCTGGTCCTGTTGAGCTGCTCTGTATACCTGGGATGGGCCAGAAAACTGAGCTGGTCCGGCTTGGCTTCTTCCAGGGTATTACAGCCGGTGATTTCCTTGTCCCGGCCCTGGTATCTACGCTGCAGTCTGGCCGCCAGGGAGCTCACAGTCCAATGCATGGATTCACCTTAGGCTTTAATCATTTTCTGTTTGCCATTTCTGGTTCAAAATTTCCAGGACAGGCTCTGTAATTTCCAGTTCAGGGATGTTATAGACAATGCCGCTGTTTTGTTTGTCCAAAATAATATCGAACTCATTTTTCTGGCCATAATCCTGGATAACCTCTACCAACTTGTCTATGATGGGCTCTCGCAGCTCCTGCTCTTTGGCCTGCATCCTTCTTTGATAATCCTGGTAAAGCTTTTGAAAATCCTGCATTTTTTGTCTAAATTCTGTCTCCTTGTCGCTTTGAGCTTCCTGGCTGAGCACCAGGCTTTGCCTTTGCAGTTCTTCGCGAAGGGCGTCCAGTTCAGACTTTCTTTGATCCAAGGTTTGTTGCATGCCCTTAAATTCTTGCTGCAACTGTTCTATGGCCTTTTGCCCGGGTCCACATTTTTCAAGGATATATTGCAGGTCCACAAGGCCAATCTTTGGCTCCTGGGCCTGCAAAAGACCGGGGATAAACAAAATAAAAACTGCTAAAATGATTATTCTGCGCATAAAACCTCCTGATATAATAACTCTTGATCCTTGTGCAGCTGGATTTTGGTCTGACTTGCATCTGCCAAGCCCATAAGTGCAAATCCTGATCAACAAGGCCTGTGCTGTTGGGTTAAGTGGATTTAAAAGAAATGTCCCACTGAAAATTCAAATCTACCGTTATTGTCTTTTAGATCATCCAGGGGGTAGCCGTACTCCAGCCTTAGAGGGCCCAAGGGTGAATTCCATCTGATGCCTGCACCTATGCTCTTATAAAGATCAAAATCCAGGTCCTCGTTTTTGTCCCAGACCTTACCTGCATCAAAAAAAGTGACCCCCATCAGGCCCTGGTCTTCAAGCAGAGGAAAGACCAGTTCGAAATTATTAAAAAATGATTTATACCCGCCGATCTCCAGGCCTTCATCATCATAGGCGGAAATATCCTGATACTCGTAGCCCCGGACATTATGAATGCCGCCCAGGTAGAACCTTTCATGATCTGGCACACTCTCATTGGTGTTCTCAAATAGGTGGCCCAGTTGCCCGCGCCAATTAAAGATGAATTTCCAGAACAGGGACTTGTAATAGCTATGCTCTAACTTGGTCCTGATGAAATTATCGTCCCCGCCCAGGCCCCCGCCGGCATATTCAATTGATACCGTGCTCTTGGTGCCCTGGGTAGGGGCAAACCTGCGATCTGTAGTGTTGCGTATTGCTGCTAGATACACAGAGCTGGACCAGTTCTCCCCTTCAATGTCCTTGATTTGATCGCTGGCATCTTCATCTATATTATCCACAGTATATTTTTCCAGCTGATAATTCCAATGCAAGCGGGTGAAACTGCCAATGCTGTAAGCAAACTTGACTCTGCCTCCGGTTCTGGCCAAGTCATAGGTGCTGTACTCCCGAAAGGTGTTGTAGGCGTCAAGCCCAGCACCTAATGGAGAATCATAAACATGGGGATTCCAGAAGCTTAGTTGATACAGCGCGCTTTTACTGCCGATGCTGCCCTTGAAGCCCAGGGTGTAGCCTTTGCCCAGAAAATTTTCTTCCTGAATCTGGCCGGTAAAAAAGAGATTGTCCACACTGGAATAGCCGGCACCCAGGCTGAAGGAGCCAGTGGGCTTTTCCTCTACCTCAACCCTGAGGTCCATTAGGTTGGGTTCCTGGGTAGGTTCAGCTTGGAGATCCACACTTTCAAAATAGCCCAGCCGCTGCAGTCTTTGCTTGGAGTCAGTCAGGGCCTGGCCCTGGAATTGGTCCCCTTCTGTAAGCAGCATCTGCCTGCGAATCACATTGTCCCTGGTCTTATAATTGCCGATGATTTTCAGCCTACGGATATGCACTTTCTGCTTTTTCTGCACTCTATACGTTACGTGCAACACATGTTCTTCTGGATCACGCCTTATATCTGCATTAGCATCGGCAAAGGCGTACCCGAAGTTGGTGTAGTAGTCAGCCAGGTCCTGGGTGTCCTCCCGGAGTAGGGAACGGTCAAAGTAGCCGTCCTTTTCTGCAATATTGTCCAGCTGGACAATATCCAACAGGGCCTCCCGGTCCTGGATGAGGTCCCCGCTGAATTCTACCTGGCCCACTTTGTACCTGGGACCCTCCTGGACATGGAAAGTGATGTGTATGCCATCTGACTTATATTCCACTTGGGGTTGAGCCACCTGGGCATCCATGAATCCATGGTTGGCGTAGTAGGCCTCCAAGGCAGCGGCGTCTCTGTCCAGAAACTCTTCCTGCAGCACCCCTTTGCCCGTAATCCAGGAAAACAGACCGCGCTCCTTAAGGGCAAGTTGCTTTTTTAACTTTTTGGGGCTCAATTCCTCTGCGCCTTTGATCTCAATTTCTCTGATATAGAGTTTGTCGTTTTCTTCCAGTTCGATGTACAAATCCACCTGTCCCTGAGCCACTTCTTCCTGCCTATAATCAACTTCTGCCCGGTAATAACCCTCTTTGCGGTATAATTCCTGGATTCTGGTCAGGTCCTGTTTAATCAATACAGGGTTTAAGACTTCACCGCTTTGGACATGCATAACTTCCAGGATGTCATTTTCT
Organism: uncultured Desulfohalobiaceae bacterium; assembly: GCA_964562725.1. GTDB lineage: Bacteria > Desulfobacterota > Desulfovibrionia > Desulfovibrionales > Desulfothermaceae > CAZBUB01. The sequence goes on from CAZLUR010000012.1 coordinate 4,568, forward strand.
TTGAGCTCCTGGACGCCTTGGAACTTGATCTCCCGGATCAAAGGCCTTTCCTGGACAGCAAAGACCAGTTTTTGGCCTTGGGGGATCTGCTCCTGATAGACCTGGATATCTTCAAAAAAGCCAGACTCAAAGAGTCCCTTAATCTCTTGGGCCACTTTGTCCTGATCATAAGGGTCCCCGGGCTGGATGCTCAGCCTGCTCAGAACTGCATCCTGGCCCAAATACTCATTACCCCGGACCTCAATTTCTGCAATGCGCTGACTTGCAAGGAGTCTGTCCTTAATTTTCTGGGCCAGGTCATGCACTGCAGTCTGCAACTCCTGAAGATTGTAACCTGCAACATATATGGGCTGGGTCAGCTGCAGGTCGGAAGCTACCACCAGGCGCACGTCCAGACTCAGGTTCTGGCCTATCTGATTTATATTACCATAGACCGCATAATCCGCCCCAGCCTGCTCTGCCAAGTCCCGGGCAGTAGCCAGATCCAGTTTCCTGATCCCTTCTAATGCCAGCAGTTCCCTAGTCTTGCTGGCAGGATGAGTGTTTATTCCAAGCTCCTGCAAAGCGCTTAACAAAACATCCTGGGCCCCTTCCTTGGGCTGAAAGACCTGGGGGTCTGCATGGAGACCAAAAGGCAGGACCATGACCACTGTCTCAGGTTGGTCCTGGGCCAGAAGGCTGGCAGGAGCAAAAAGTCCGAAAACAAGGCAAGCCAAAGACAAGAACAAGGTTTTGGGGCCCAGAGTGTAGTTATGGATTTGCATATAATTTTCCACTTTGCAGTTGAATCTTCCTTTGCATCTTGTCCGCAAGTTCAAGATTATGTGTGACCACCACCAGGGTGGTGGACATTTGCTTATTTAGACTGGCCAGCAATTCACCTACCCTGGACCAGTTTTTTGCATCCAGGTTGCCTGTGGGCTCGTCCGCCAGGATGACCTCCGGATCCAGAACTGCAGCTCTGGCTATGGCAGCCAATTGCCGCTCCCCTCCGGAGAGAGTGGTTACATTTCTTGCCTCCTTGCCCTGCAGGCCAACTATTTCCAATCTAGCTCTGGCCTTTTCCAGGGCCATGGATCTGCTTAGGCCGGCAATTAAGGCCGGCATGGCCACGTTTTCCAGTGTATTGAATTCTGGAAGCAGGTGATGGAACTGGAAGACAAAGCCCATGTGCTTGTTGCGAAGTTTTGCCCTGCTGTTGAGACCCAAAGCGTTTATGTCCCGGCCCTGGAACAGGATATTGCCCCGGCTGGGCTGGTCAATGGCGCCCATGAGCTGCAGCAGGGTGGTTTTTCCAGATCCTGAGGCGCCCACGATGGCCAGAGATTCACCGTGCATAACTTTGAGATCAATGCTATCCAGGATGCAGATTGTTTCCACCGGGGTCTGCACATATTTGCTGACCTGGTACAACTCATAGCTAATGTTTTGCTCATTCATAGCGCAGAACCTCGGCGGGCTGCAGGGCTGCAGCTTGTCTGGCTGGATAGATCGTGGCCAAAAAACAAAGCAGCATTGCTGCCCCTGCTATGAGAGACAAATCAAGTATTTCAATCTGGATGGGTAAATGGTCCAAATAATAAATATCCTGGGGCAGCTTTATAAACTGGTATTTACTTAGTATCAGACTAAGTCCCAGGCCCAAGACAAAGCCTAGTGTGGTACCCAAAAAACCAATGATGCTGCCCTGGAAGACGAAGATGCGCCTGATATTCTCCCGGGTCGCGCCTAGGGACATCAATACTGCTATATCCTGCCTTTTTTCCATGACCAGCATGATCAGGGTGGTCACAATGCTAAAAGAACCCACCAATACGATCATCACCAAAATGACTGCCATGGCAGTCTTTTCCAGCTTGAGCGCGGCAAACAGGCTTTTGTTCATCTCCATCCAGGTCTGGACCACCAGGGGCAGATGGCTGAGCTTGGAACGGATCTCAGCAGCGATCTCTTGGGCCTGATAGACATCTTTTATGCTCACCTCCAGACCTGTGACCAGGTCCTGTTTGAATCCCAGGATTTCCTGGGCTGCAGGTAAAGAGATATAGGCCAAGGAGGAGTCGTATTCCAAAATACCGGTTTCAAATATGCCTGCCACCTGAAAGGTCTTGATCTGCGGGGTAAAGCCTGCGGAGCCGGCCTCCCCGCTGGGTGTAAGCAAGTGCACCCTGTTGCCCAGATTAAGACCCAGGCGTGAAGCAATAGAATTGCCCAGAATAATTCCTGCTGGACCTTCCTGCTCGGACTGTAGATTCTGCAAGGAACCGTGGAGCATATCCCGCTCCAGACCGAGCACTTTGCTTGCAGAATCGATTTCTATTCCACGCAGGGCCGCTCCCTTAACACCTTGGGGGGAACTGAGCATGACCTCGGTGTAAATAAAGGGCATTACGCCCTGCACCCCTTGGATTCTAAAAATCTTCTGCTGAGGATCTTGATAGTCCTTGAATGCCGCCTGGGTGCTGCTGATCAAAAGATGGGCGTTGACCCCCAGGATCTTCTCCTGCAGGTTGGAGCTGAAACCATTCATGACCCCCAAGACCACGATCAGAGCAGCCACACCCAAGGCCACCCCGCAGATGGAAATCATGGATATTGCGGATATAAATCTGTGTTTGCGCCGACTCAACAAATAGCGCAGGGCAATAAACATTTCAAAGGGCAGCATTTAATGGCATCATTCGGCAACGGTTTCTGGTTTGAGGTGGGGAAAAAGGATGACCTCCCGGATAGAAGGGCTGTCTGTAAAGAGCATGACCAGACGGTCTATACCTATACCTTGTCCAGCAGCAGGAGGCATTCCGTATTCCAAGGCCCTTAAATAGTCTTCATCCATGAAGTGACTTTCTTCATCTCCTTGTTCCTTGGCCTGTACCTGTTCTTCAAAGCGTTGTCTCTGGTCTCTGGGGTCGTTTAATTCGGAAAAGGCGTTGGCCATTTCTTTGCCAGCGATGAACAACTCGAATCTGTCGGTCAGATCTGGATGCTCCTGGTTTTTCCGGGATAAGGGAGAGATCTGGACAGGATAGTGGAATATGAAATGGGGCTGAATCAGCTGGGGTTCAACCAACATATCAAATAATTTAGCCTGGATCTTGCCCAGATTTTCGCCAAGTTCTACATGATCCCCCATCTTGCGCACCAGATTGCTGGCCTGCTCCTGATTTTGGTACTGTTCCGGACTTAGTCCGCCCAGCTCCTCCAGGGCCTGATAAAAGGACAAGCGGCGCCAGGGCGGGTTGAGGTCGATCTCTTGTGCCTGATATTTTAAGTGCAGGCTGTGCAGCAGATTCCGGGCCAAATAACAAAACAGCTCTTCACTAAGATCCATAAGCTGGTAGAAGTCAGCATAAGACCAGTAGAATTCCAGCATGGTGAATTCTGGATTGTGCTGAGTGGATATGCCTTCGTTGCGGAAATTACGGTTTATCTCATAGACTTTTTCCAGCCCACCCACCAGAAGCCTTTTCAAATAGAGTTCTGGGGCGATGCGCAAATAGAGCTTCATGTCCAGGGCATTATGGTGGGTCTCAAAAGGTCTGGCTGTAGCCCCTCCCGGGATGGGCTGCATCATGGGAGTTTCCACCTCCATGAAGCCCTGGCGGTCCAAAAACTCCCTGGCCAAAGCCAAAAGTCTGGTCCTGAGCTTAAAAATCTCCTTGGTCCTGGGATTTACTATCAGATCCACATACCTTTGCCTGTATCTGGATTCCACATCTTTAAGTCCATGGTATTTTTCTGGCAAAGGACGCAGGGATTTGGTCACCAATTGAATCTGCCGGGCATTAATAGTCAACTCTTCGGTCTTGGTCCTGAACAGATTGCCTCGCACACCCAGGATATCCCCTATGTCAAACTTTTTGAACAGGGTGTAGGTTTCAGGACCCAGGGTGTTCTTTTGGACAAAGACCTGTATCCTGCCGGTCTGATCCTGTAAATGCAAGAAAGTAACCTTGCCAAAGGAACGTAGGGACATGATCCTGCCGGCTATGCAGAATTCAGTATCCAACTCCTGGAGGTCAGGCTCAAAATATTCATTGTAGCCTTGGATTATGCTCTGGATATATGTATCTTTGCGAAAATTGTTGGGAAAAAGTTCACAGCCGCTCTCCTCCAGTTGCCGGGCTTTCTCCTGTCGCTGTTGCAGGACCTGGCTCTGGCTGGGGGGCTTTTTTTGGGCCTGATTCAAAATGCTTTCTCCATCTGGCTTGATCAAAAGTGTCTTTCCTAAATCAAATTTCATAAGTTAAATTATATGCAGCGTCAAGCCAAACAGTCCGGGCCGGCCCCTAACAGCCATGCCGCAATTCAAAGCCTGTCCTTATCCTGCAGCCCCCCGGATTGTTCTCCGTCCCAGGACAAACCGTCTTCTTCAGGTTCCACATGGATTACAATTTTGGCGTTGGACAGTTCTTTGTTGATTTCTCTTTCTATGCTGCAGCAAAGATCATGGGCCCCTTGCACTGAATAGTGGCCCGGCAGCAAGAGATGGAACTCAATGAATCTGTGGGCTCCGGCTTTGCGTGTTTTCAAGGCGTGATATCTGGCCTGGCTTCCAGCTATGTTATTGATTTTATCCATAATCAACTTGAGTTCCTGTTTGGGCAAGGCCTGGTCCAGCAGGCCTGACAGGGAACGCTGCAAAAGTGAAATCCCTGTCCAGGAAATGTTTGCAGCGAGCAAAATAGCTAGTGCAGGGTCTAAAAACCAGAGCTTTTGAGGGTTTATCTGCATCAAACCCAGACTGAACACCAGGCCCAATGAAGTCCAAACGTCTGTGAGCAAATGTTTGGCATCAGCTTCCAGGGCGATACTCTCAAAGGTCCTGGCTGCCCTGAGCATGATCCTGGCTGCCAGAAAATTGATGCCTGCCGCCAGAACAGCCACTGTCAGTCCAGTTCCTATCTGCTCCAGCACTGCAGGACTCAGCAGACGCTGCACCGCCATGTATAATATACCAGCAGCAGCAACCAGAATCAGTAAAGCTTCAAAAGTACCGGCCAGATATTCCAGCTTACCGTGACCATAGGCGTGTTTTTTGTCTGCAGGCTTGTAAGCCTTGATCAGGGTGACCAGGACTATAATCCCGGCGCTTAAGTTGATAACGGTTTCAAAAGCATCCGAGAGTAGCCCCACAGACCCGGTCAGGAAAAAGGCAAAGAATTTCAGAACCAGGGTCAGGATCGAGGCTGTGATGGATAAGAGTGCGAATCTGGTGATTCTTAAAGCCAATTATACTCCAGGGGCTGGCTTGCACTTCCCTGTTGGTCGTGGGGGATTGGGCCATGCAGGCATTGCCATAGCTTATTTTAATATGCTAGTTATTAACAGATCTACTGTCAGGGGTCAATTTTACTACAGTTACACAGATAAGGAGGAATTTTTTACTTATGTTGCCCAGCATCAAAAATATATTAATGGCTACAGACTTTTCCCGCACAGCTTGGCAGGCCATGCAGTATGCGTCAGCATTGGGCCTGGTACATGGAGCCAGAGTGTATTGCCTGCATGTTATGCCTGAATTGCCTCACGAACTCAAGTATAGCTCAGGCAACAGAGGGTTTTACGATTTAGGGCCAGGCATGGCCGGGGTGCCTCCAACCTCCAGTTCGTTCTATGCGAAAAGCTCACAAGACAGGCAACAACAGGAACAGGAGGCCCAAAAAAAGCTCCAAGAGCAAGCAAGGGATCACCTCAAGAATCTGATCATCAAGCTTAGGGCTGAAGAATCCCGGAGCCAGTTGAACACTGAAGACGTGCTAATCCGGGCCGGAGGGCCGGTACGGGTGATCCTGCAGGAGGTGGATAGCGGCAATTACGATCTACTGGTTATGGGCCGCAGGGGGCACGGAAAACTGCGCGGGCCGAGGGTAGGAGGGGTAGCTCAAGGTGTGCTCAATTTCAGCTCCATCCCGGTCTTGAGCATAGGCAAGCCTGCAGACAAAACTAGGTCTAAAACCTAGGGTTCAAAGTCTTCATCTTGAATTGCCAGCCTGTTGTACATCCTGGAGAACTCCAAATTGGCCCAGCTTCAACAGTGCAAACTCCCGGGGCTGCAATTCAGGATGCATTGTTTGTACAAATTTCAGCGGGCTGATATATGCCTGACGCCAGTCAAACAGTATCTTTAGTTTGTCTGCTGCACTATTCTGCACGTCTGAGAGCATGGAACGCAGGTCCAGGATCCTGGGTCCTTTCTTGCCCAGCAAGTTGCAGGGCAAGCTTTGGGCCTGCAGCAGTTTCTGCCAGGCTGGCTTGAGCTGGGAGCAGATCCCAGTGTCCACGGTGTAGGTCAGTTCAAATTCTTCGAACTGGGGTGCTGTTGCCTTTTGGCCTGGCTTTAACTCTTGGACCTGGCTGAACCCCAGCCCGTCCGGGGCTGCTTGGTTTAATCTGCGCAGTATATCCCCAGGATATGTTTTACAGCGAAGATAAACACAAAACCACTCTGCCAGACTGGCCACACCCACTGGCAAGGCCCGGCCAAAGGAGAGCAAGGGTTTGGGATGAAAACCCTGGCTAAAGCTCAGGGGCAGTTCTGCCCGGCGCATAGTCCTTTCCAGGCAGCCTTGCATTTCCAACTGGCTCAGATACTTGGCAGGACCTGTTTTTTGGAACCAGATACAGAGCTGGACTTCCTTGCAGCCTGGATCAGTTTCTTGAAAGTCCAGGCAGACCCTGCAATCCTGCTCCTGATCTCGGAAGCCCTGGTTCAAGACCGGGCCTGATCCAAGACTGGAATTGGCCTGGGCCTGCTCTGGGGTTATTCTTTTTTTGCTGCACACGCCGCAATTCGTGCAGGTCTGGTAGCGACAATCCTGAGTGCTAAGACCTTGCCTGGACTTCTTCCACTCTTGACGCAAATACTCTTTGTGCACTCCGGTCTGTAAATGGTCCCAGGGCAGGTCCTGTTCCAGACTCCTGGCCTGCAGATAGTCTTCAGGATCTAACCTGCAGCGCTCAAAGGACTGCATCCAGCGATGCAGACTGAAATGTTCCTGCCAGCTGCTCAGGATATCCCCGGCCAGATAGACATCTTCCAGGACCTGGGACAAGCAGCGGTCTCCTCTGGAGAATATTCCTTCCAAAAAACTCATTTCAGGCTGGTGCCAGCGAAGTTTGAGGTTTTTACGGCCTTTGAACATATCTTTGAGCAAAAAGATCCTGCGCCTGGCATCCTGCAAAGAGATCTGTTCGGCCCACTGGAATGGTGTATGGGGTTTGGGCACAAAAGTGGCTACAGAGGCTGTAATTTGCATGCGCCTGGATTTTTTGCCGGCTGTATGTTGCACTTGCAGGCAAAGGTCCAGGATGGCTTCCAGATCCTGATCTGTTTCTCCGGGAAGGCCGAGCATAAAGTAGAGCTTGACCCCGGACCAACCAAGCTCAAAGAGCTGCCTGCAGTGCTCCAGCAATTGAGCCTCATGGAGGTCTTTGTTGATTGCATCGCGCAAACGCTGGCTTCCTGCTTCCGGAGCCAGGGTAATGCCTGTTCTGCGCAGCCTGCAAAGCAGGGACATCAACTCCGGGCTCAGAGAACCAGCCCTAAGGGAGGGCAGGGATATGGCCACTTGTTCTTTAGAACACTGGGCAAAAGTTTCAGCGAACAAACCTTCCAGGCGGGAAAAATCGCCTGTACTTAGGGATAAAAAGGATAGTTCCTCATAACCGGTACAGGACAAGGCCTGGGACATGATCTGTGGCAGGCTGTCCAAGGAGCGTTCCCGCACCGGCCTGGAGATCATCCCGGCCTGACAGAATCTGCAGCCCCTGCTGCAGCCTCTGGCAATCTCCAGGCTGAGCCTATCGTGCACAGGCTTGTCAAAAGGGACAATCTGGGCCAGAGGAAAATCCGGAGTTTTCAAAAAAGGCAGGGTGCGTTTTTGTACCTGCAGATAGTCTTTGAAAACAGGCACTGGTTTGCACATGCCAGCCCGGGCCTGGAAAAACTGCGGGACATAGACCCCAGGTAGATTTTTTAGCTGTAGTAAAAGCTCCTGTTTGGAACTAAGCGAGTTCTTGGCTTGCAATACTGTTCTGGAGATATCCAGCACAGCTTCCTCGCCGTCCCCTAAAAGGAAGAGGTCGAAAAAATCCGCTACAGGTTCAGGATTAAAAGTTGCTCCCCCGCCCCCAAGGATTAAGGGCTGAGCTGCGTCTCTTTGTGCTCTGCGCAGGGGTATACCTGCCAGGTCCAGCATATAGAGCACAGTAGTATAACAAAGTTCATGGGTCAGGCTGAAACCTAGAATGTCCAACCTGCTAAGGGGGGTTTTGGATTCCAGGCTGCATAAGGGCTGCGAGTGGCTGCGCAAGACCCAGGCCACTTGAGGAGCAGGGGCAAAGGTTCTTTCCGCCCAGATCCAAGGCTCCTGATTAAGGATATGATACAAGATCTTTTGTCCCAGATAGGCCATGCCCACATTGTACAGGTCAGGGAAAGCCAGGCCCCAGCGGAGCAAGACCTGGGCAGGATCCTTGTGTACGGAGTTGAATTCAGTGCCCAGGTAGTGGCTGGGCTTCTGGAACAAGGGAATCAAGTGCTGCATGTTGGACTGATCTCTGGGCCCAGGGCTGGGAAACAACAAGGCGGCCTGAGCCGGCCGCCTGAAAAATGAGCTGAAAAGTCCCGGGATTGTGTTTGTATAGCTCCCGGGACAGGGTTTGTCCCGGGAACAGGTTGAAAAAAATGGCAGAGTTTATTAATGTGTGTACTACACAAGATGTGCAGATCAGCTATCTCTTGAACAGGTCGCTGATGTCGGTTATGTTTCCGCCTTTATTGTTTTGGCCGGTCAGATTTTGCAAATTTTTCAAATCAGCGCTGGATGATATGGTCAGATTGCTGGAGGCTTCCACATACTTGTTCTTCAGGTCAGCTGGAACATTTTTGTATTCGTACATCACGTGTTGGGTGGAGATCTCTCCGCTGATTTCGGTATCAAATGGATAGCCAAAGGGCAACAAGGCCATTTGTACGCCACCTTGTTGCGTGGGCAGAGTCTGCAAGATGGCTGGACCCTCAATCTTTCCGGCTTGTTCATTCCACTTGCCCAGTACCATATCCCCGTTGATTAGCTTGACCAAACGGATATCGTTAGTCGCCATAAGCCTCTCTCCTGTGTTTTAAAATTTATAAATAAAAAAATTATGCACTCCGTGGGGATCTGTCAAGGGGCCGAATACAACCCGGATCAGGATCAAGTCCTATGATTATAAGCCGGATTGACATGCATCAGCATGAAATCTCCCAGGACCAGGAGAGGCTGTTATGAACGGTCTGGATATATTTTTAGTACTTTTAGGAGGCTATACCCTGCTAAGGGGTGCTTTTCGGGGCCTGGTGCGGGAAATTTCTTCCATATGCGGACTTGTCTCAGGATTTTGGGCGGCCCAGACCTACTATCCCCTTTTGGCTCAGCATTTGCTTCATATCATTCCTGGACAGGAATACGCTAATATTGTCAGCTACGCAGTCCTGTTCATTCTGGTGCTTTTGATTTTTTTATTGATCGGTACTGCCCTACACAGGCTGCTGCAGGCGCTGATGCTGGGCTGCCTGGATCGTCTGGCCGGGGCCCTGCTGGGTCTGGGCAAGGGTCTGATTTTGGGCTGTCTGGTATTTTTGGCCTTGAGCTTCTTTTTGCCCCGGGATGCTGAAATTTTGTCCGAATCCAGGCTTGCTCCCTACTTGGGCCTTGTTTTAAAAAAGGCGCAAATCCTGGTCCCGGAGGAAGTCCAGGATTTGTTGCAGGGCAGTGGGCTTAAGATGCAGGGCCTTTTGCAGGAGCAGCCATTGCCTGGAGCACATGTTAAAAGGAGTTTGTCACTTGTCAGCTCAGAGTCTGAATCAGGTATTGCAGGTAATTGATATCCTGCTAGGACCAAATGGGTGTCCTTGGGACCAGGAACAGACACCGCGCAGCCTTTGCGATTACCTGCTGGAAGAGACCTATGAACTGACTGAGGCAGTTCATAGCGGCCAGAAGCTGGAGATTTTGGAGGAGATGGGGGATGTATTTTTTCTGCTCTTTTTTATGGTCAGGCTTCTGGAGCAGGAACAAGGAATTAAATTGGACCAAGTTTGGGCCAAGAGCGCACAAAAGATGCAGAGCAGACACGAACATGTGTTTGCCGGAAAAAGCATAGAAAGCAGGCAGCAACTGCACAGCAACTGGGAAGAAAGCAAAAAACAGGAAATGCTGGCCCAGAATAAAGAGTTTTCCTGGCAGACGTTATTTGACTCCATAGCAAAGGGTCTGCCGCCATTGCTCAAGGCCTATCGTATTCAGGCCAAGGCAGCCCGGGCCGGATTCACCTGGGACAGCGACCAGGAACAGGAACAGGCCTTGCAAAGGGAATGGCAGGAATGGAAACAGGCAGTGCAAGAAGGCTCTTACGCCCAAAAACAGGAGGAGTTCGGGGACCTATTATTCTGCTTGGTGGAAACCGGGCGCAGGCAGGGAATCAAAGCCAGCTCAGCCCTGCAGCAGGCCAACCTGAAATTTTTGCAGCGCTGGCGGGCCATGCATAAGCTGGCTGCAGAAAAAGGCCTGAACTGGGAGGAATTGGGCCTGCAGGCCAGGGAAGAGCTCTGGCAGGAGATCAAAGGTGCATAGCCTTAGTTAGCAGCAGTTGAATGCAGCAATGATTTTCCAGGCCTGTTCTGCGGTTTCAGCATATTCAAAGAATTCCAGGTCCTTTTGATCAATGAGGCCATCCTCTACCAGGGCCTGGAAATTTATAACCCTGTCCCAGAATTTTCGACCGAAAAGGATCACAGGGATAGGCCTGATCTTCTAGGTCTGGACCAGGGTCAGGATCTCAAAGATTTCATCCAGGGTGCCAAAGCCTCCTGGAAAGGCCACCAACCCTTTGGATCGGATTAAAAAATGCATTTTTCTGGTGGCAAAATAATGGAACTGGAAACACAGCTCCGGGCTGACAAACCTGTTAGGCAGTGTTCAGCTTAGAGAATAAATTTCTGAAAAATGAATTTTTTTGCAGCAGATGACTTGACAAAGAATCAGCAGTTGGCTTAAGGACATAAATCATGTCCATCAATTGCTTACAATCTGCCTCATTTATTCAGAACTGGCTTTGGCGCTGGACCCAAGTGCGGGCTTGGTGCACGCTGGAGCTTGACATGTAGTTTATTTTAACTAAAGCATAAGCACACCAAGGGTCGCAGGCTTACCAAGAGTCTGCGGCCCTTTTTTGTTTATAACCTAAGCTTGAGGAGGAAGCCATGAACAGAATCTTTGTTGGTCTGCTTGTGACTGGTTTGTTATTGCTGGGGCTGGGGCCCAGGGTGGAGGCCCAGGGGATCCAGCTAAATTACGCGAATTTTCCGCCTGCAGAGACGTTTCCCAGCGTACAAATGGAAAGATGGAAACAGGAAGTAGAAAAAAGGACCCAGGGCCAGGTCCAGATCAACACCTTCCCCGGGAGCACCTTGTTGGGAGCCAAGAATATGCTGCGCGGCGTTGTTCAGGGCCAGGCAGACATTGGCTGCCTGAGCATGGCCTACCAGCCGGGAGTCTTTCCTATGACTTCAGTGCTGGAGCTGCCTTTGGGTTTTTCTTCATCAGAGGCAGCCAGTCAGGTACTCTGGGATCTATACCAGAAGTATCAGCCTGAGGAATTTGCGCAAGTCAAAGTACTGACCATGTTTACTTCAGCCCCTTCCAACATCATGAGCAAGAAGCCGGTACAAAGCCTGCAGGACCTGCAAGGCATGGAACTCAGGGCTTCAGGCACGGCCTCCACCATACTCTCCCGCCTGGGAGCCACCCCTGTATCCATGCCCATGCCCGAGACTCCTGAGGCCCTGCAAAAGGGGGTGGTCCAGGGTTTGCTCTCTTCCCTGGAGGTGCTCATGGATTTCAATTTTGCGGCCTATTGTCCCAATGCCACCTTGACTGAACTCCAGGTCTATCCCTTTGCCGTAGTCATGAACAAGCAAAAGTGGGCAGCCCTGCCCCAAGATGTGCAGCAGGTAATGCTGGAACTGGGTCGGGAACAGGCTGTCTGGACCGGCAGATATATGGACAGTCATGTACAAAAGGCCTTGCAGTACTCCCGGGATAAGTACCAGCTCCAGGTCTTTGAGTTGAGTCCTGAGGAAATGCAGCTCATCCAGGATAAAAGCGGTCCAGTAATTCAGACCTGGAAAGAGATGGCCCAGGAAAAAGGTCTGCCAGCTGATCAGATCCTGGAAGATATTGAACAGCTCCAGGCCAAGTATGAACAGGAGTAGGCAGGAACTACCAGAAAATAGGCGCTTTTTTTGCTGTGCAGCCAGGCAATGATGCAAAAATCAAGCTTGGGGCGACCTCTGGCCGCCCTAAGCTAACTGGATAGAAAGTCCTGATTATGCTAGCTCAATGTATAATCTTTTTAAACCGTATCTGCCTTTTTTGTGCAGGCCTGGTGCTTATGGCAATTATGCTTTTGGCCTGTGCCAACATGGTCCTGCGCTTTTTGGGGTATCCCCTGCAGGGTACTTTTGAGATCCTGGGCTTTGGCGGAGCCTTTATAGCGGCCTTAGCCCTGGGCGGAACCCAATTGAAAAAAGGACATATCCAGGTGGATATCTTTTATTTGGGTTCAGGATTAGCCAGCATAGTGGTCCAAGTGCTGGGCAAGCTGGCCTGCATTCTGTTCTTTTCTCTGCTGGCCCTGCAGATGTTCAAATTGGGATGGCTGATCAAGCAAAGCGGAGAACTTTCCGAGACCTTGCACATTATCTACTATCCTGTGGTGTTTGCCGTGGGCCTGGGTTTTGTGCTCCTGGTGCTGGTCTTGCTCTTGCAGTTGGCCCATGAACTGGGCCAGGGGGAAAACCCATGAGCCCTTTATTGATCGGGCTGTTGGGCATTGGGCTGCTTTTGCTCCTGATCTTTTTTCTACGCATCCCTGTGGGATTTGCTTTGGCCCTGGTTGGTTTCCTGGGGTTTTGGGCCGTACTTAATCTACAGGCCGCACTGGGCATGCTGGCTGACGAGACCTGGAATGTATTTTCTTCCTATGGACTGACCGTGATCCCGCTGTTCGTGTTCATGGGCCAGGTCTGCTTTTACTGCGGAGTAAACAACAGGATGTACCAGGCGGCCCAGGCCTGGATGGGTCACGTTAAGGGCGGAGTAGCTATGGCCACGGTTTTGGCCTGCGCAGGATTTGCGGCGATCTGTGGTTCAAACACCGCCACTGCAGCCACCATGAGCAGCGTGGCCCTGCCGCAGATGAAAAAATATAGCTATAACCACATGTTCAGTGCAGGGGTGGTGGCCTCGGGCTCCACCCTGGGAGTGATGATCCCGCCCAGCGTGGTTTTGATCATTATCGGCCTGCAGACCGGTCAATCCATTGGGGTCTTGTTTTGGGCCGCATTACTACCGGCAATGGCCTTGGCCCTATGTTTTTTGGCCGCAATCTGGATCCTTTGCAGCTTGCGTCCTGACCTGGCTCCAGGCGGGGAGAGTTCAGGTTGGAAACTGAAGCTGCGGGCCTTAAGTGGGGTGGTTGAGGTATTGCTTTTGTTTGGACTGGTTATGGGCGGATTGCTTCTAGGGGTGTTTACTCCCAGCGAAGCAGGTGCAGCCGGATCTTTTTTGGCTTTGCTCATCGGTTTTGCAGGGGGCAATCTGACCTGGAAGAGGCTGGTGGCCGCCTGTGATGACACCCTGCGTATCTCCTGCATGATTATGGTCATTATCCTGGGCGCAGTGCTCTTTGGCAAGTTTCTGGCTGTAACCAGGCTGCCCTTTGAAGCGGCCAGGCTTGTGACAGATCTGGCCTTGCCCCCGGTGTTGATCATGGCTGCAGTATTTTTGATCTATTTGATAGGCGGGGCGATCATGGACGCTTTGGCCCTGCTGGTGATCACCATCCCTATTTTCTTTCCAGTGGCCCAGTCCATGGGTTATGATCCAGTCTGGTTTGCAGTCTGGATTACCCTGGTGACCACCATGGGTGCGGTGACCCCTCCGGTGGGCATCAATACCTTTATTGTGGCCTCCCTGGACCAGGGCACCAATCTGCAGCAAGTGTTTAAGGGAGTAAGCATATTTCTGCCCTGCTTTGTGCTTTGTATTTTCCTTTTGTTGATTTGGCCGGACTTGGCCCTCTGGCTGCCTGGATTCATGCAGTAAATTAAGTGGATTTGACCTGCAGCGCGGCTGGCTTCAGGCCGGACAATCTCAGGGAGACTTGCTCAAAACTGGAAATGCTCACTATTGACAAAGCTGATTTTTTGCATTATTTTTATAAAATCCGATTGGGGTGTTCCGCTCTTGGCGGAACTGAGAGCATACCCATGGAACCTGATACAGTTAGTACTGTCGAAGGGAATTCGGAGCACCCTCCGCAGTAAACTTCCTGGTTGCCAATAGAATTGCTTGTTTTAGCTTTCCTGTCCAACCTTGAAAATTCAGTTTCAGGTTCCCTGGGTTCATCATTAATCTAAAAACCCGGGGGAAGCATGTCCTTATCAGAAATCCTTGTCACCGAAGCAATTGCTACTGAGTATTTCCAGAAGCTAAAATCCAGCCTGGAATTGGATGTGGCTGTCATCGGCGCAGGTCCTTCAGGCATGACCGCGGCCTGGAAACTGGCCCAGGCTGGCTGCAATGTAGCTGTGTTCGAGCGCAAGCTATCCATTGGCGGCGGCATGTGGGGCGGCGGCATGACCTGGAACTTTATAGTGGTCCAGAAAGAGAGTAAACATGTTCTGGAACAGGCCGGTCTTAGCCTTAAAGAGTTCAAGCCAGGTTATTACACAGTGGACGCAGTGGCCGCCACCACTACCCTGGCCTCTAAGGCGGCCCTGGCCGGGGCTAAATTTTTTAATTGCATCAGTGTGGAAGATGTAGTCTTGAGGGAAATTGAGGGCCGTAAACAGGTCACCGGGATTGTAATTAATTCCAGTCCGGTAGAAATCGCTGGCCTGCATGTGGACCCCTTGGTTTTAAACTGCAAATATCTGGTAGAGAGTACCGGACATGATCTGGAGGTACTGCAGACCTTGGTGCGCAAGAATGATGTCAGGTTGCAAACACCTTCTGGTCAGCTAGAGGGAGAGCAATCCATGTGGGCTGAAGTTGCGGAAGTAAATACAGTGCAAAACACCCGGGAGATCTTCCCTGGTGTTTATGTGGCAGGCATGGCCGCCAATGCTGCTTTTGGCTCTTATCGCATGGGCCCGATCTTTGGTGGCATGCTTTTGTCCGGAGAAAAGGTAGCCCAAGAGATCAAGCAGAGATTGGGCCATGCAGATTAAGAATCAGGAGACCCAAAGGAATTGCCCGCCTATAGCGCTGAGCATTGCAGGTTCGGACAGCAGTGCCGGGGCTGGTGTACAGGCTGATCTAAAGACCTTCCAGGCGCACAATGTCTATGGCTTGACTGCAATAACTGCGGTCACGGTGCAAAATACCCAGGGTGTGTACGGGGTACAGGAGATAACCCCGGAGATTGTCCGGGATCAGATCATGTGCCTTTTTGAGGATCTGGATATAGACGCAGTGAAAATAGGCATGGTCTTTAACCTGGGGATTATTCGGGCAGTGGCAAGGAGTTTAGAAAAGCTCAAGCCCCGGGTGCTGGTCCTAGATCCAGTGATGATCTCCAAGTCCGGGTTTGAACTCCTGCGACCGGATGCGCAAAAGGCTCTGCAGCAGGAACTTATGCCCCTGGCTGATATTGTAACTCCCAATCTGCCCGAGGCCTCAAAGATTCTGGGCCGGGAGATTTCTTCCCTGCTGGAGATGGAAGCCGCAGCCCGGGATCTGATTGGGTTGGGCCCTAGGCGGGTAGTGCTCAAAGGCGGTCATTTGCAGGGCAGTCAAGCTGTAGATGTGTATTTTGACGGAGACAAGCTAGAGTATCTGCAAACCCAGTACCTGCAGACCAAAAACACCCACGGCACTGGGTGTACTTTTGCATCAGCCATTGCGGCCAATCTGGCCCACGGGATATCCTGGTCTGAGGCAGTGCACAAGGCCAAAGCCTATGTATATCAGGCCATAAGCAATGCCCTGCCCCTGGGTCATGGACATGGCCCCACCAATCACTTTTTTGATTTCCGCCCAGGAACCAGGGATGGTGTAGGTCATCCTTAAGCAACCTACAGCAAATATATAGATTCCAAATCTCTAAGAACACTGAAGGAAGGATGCAGATGAAAAACTATATCCTGAATAGACTTTATCAGGACTTTGAACAGACCCTCTTGCAGGAAGAAGACCTGGATGCGCAACAGATGCAGACCGGACTGCAAAACGGAAGCATGGTCCTGCTCTCCAACCCTGCCCATATTCGGGTCAAGCCTACTCTGGTGGGTCAGCCCGCAACAATTAAGGTCAACGCCAATCTGGGCACTTCCAAATTTGTGCAGGACATTGATCTGGAGCTGGAAAAACTGCGCACTGCAGAAGCCGCTGGCGCGCATACAATCATGGATTTATCCACAGCCGGGGACTTGGACCAGATTCGAAGAGAAATGCTTTCCAGCACTGGGCTGCCTTTGGGCACTGTGCCCATCTACAGCGCAGCCCAGAAACATTTGGAACAAGGCAATAGCCCGGGCCGGATGGACTCAAATGAGCTGTTGGAGGAGGTTGCCAAACAGGCCGAGCAAGGAGTGGATTTCATGACCCTGCACTGTGGGGTGACCAAGCAGAGCGTAGCCCTAGCAGGAAAGGACAGGCGCTGCCTGGGCATAGTTTCCCGGGGCGGGGCTTTGCTGGCGAAGTGGATGCAGGAAAATAACCGGGAAAATCCGCTTTATGAAAGATTTGAGAAGATATTGAGCATCTGCGCAGCGCACAATGTGGTCATCAGCTTGGGGGACGGATTGCGTCCTGGCGCGGGCCAGGATGCCGGGGACAGCGCCCAGTGGGCTGAAGTGATCATCTTAGGGGAGTTGGTACGCCAGGCCTTGCAGGCTGGGGTGCAGGTCATGGTGGAAGGGCCGGGGCACGTACCCTTGAACCTGATCCAGTCCCAGATCCAGGGCATGAAAAGCATCTGCAGTAATGCGCCCTTATACGTATTAGGTCCTTTGACCACAGATATAGCTCCGGGCTATGACCATATTGCCGGGGCCATAGGTGGCGCTTTGGCAGGATTTTACGGAGCAGATTTTCTATGCTATCTTACGCCTGCAGAGCATTTGACTCTGCCGGACAGGCAGGATGTGCATCAAGGGGTCAAGGCCTCGCTTTTGGCAGCTCACAGTGCAGAAGTTGCCTTGGGTCGCAAATCCGCGCTGGAACGCAACAAGTCAATGTCCAAGGCCAGGGCTGATCTGGACTGGGAGGGAATGCAAGACACTGCCCTGGATCCTGAGCTGCTCATTCAGCGCAGATCCAATTTTTCCGCAAGGCAAGAGTGCGCTATGTGCGGGGAGTTCTGCGCTGTGCAGATGCTGCGCTGACCAGGGCATTACAATTTGGCCTTTTTGTAGGACCTGGGCAGTCATAAGTTCTTTAGTAAACAAATTGTTTTTATAGACTATATTCAAGTCTCTAACTATCTGAGTTCTTATTTGTCTTATCAGCCTGAATTTATTGGCTTAAAGTTGAACTCTCAAGTAGGAATGGTATCTAAAAAATCGCAACTATCCTAGATGCTGTATCAGTTGTTTTTTTTGTTTGGGATGTCTAAAACTCCCAGTCCCAGATCTGGATTCATTCTGCGTAAGGCCTTACAATCTAGAAGTTCCTGCAGCACAATTTCCAAGATCTGCCAGACCACAACCCCGGGCCGAATACAGCCAGTAACCGTGTTTTGCGCCCTGCCACAGGCCAGGTGCAGGTGTACTGCTGGATTGCCCTGGTCATCCGGGAAGATTGTGCCTGAGCCCTGAACTTCGTGCACATTCTCCAGGATATGCTGCAGGGCATGCACCGGCCGGGCCTGGCCGTTTTCAGGACCCACCACCAACGTACTCCCGGCTTGGGCACCCCCCAGCACTGTGAGTACCGCGGCTTTTATTTCCTGCTGCCTGGCGAATTCTTGCAGTCTGGCATGGATTGTTTCACCGTGTTCTAGTCTGAGCAGGAATATTCTGCCGGCTTTGACCTGAGCATATTGCACTTTTGCACCTCCTTTAGTTCCAGGTTAGGCAGTACAGCCATGGACCAAGGCCCTAAAATAAAATATACAAAGCTTACCCGGCTGTCTTGACCCGCTCAAGGAGCTGTTCTAAGCTGAGCTGCATCTATGGCCCAAGGATTTATGCAGTGAAAAGGATTGGGGGTTCCTGACTGGAGAATCAGAAACCATAAATAGAATAAACCTTTTTTTCCTGATATTAAAGAGCGTTTCTTGCTGTGGAGCTTTTTGCTTGTCTCTTTGAAGTTTTGTCTTAACCCTGAACCGTGAACTTGGAGCATTAAATCCTCAATTTAGCAAAAAGGAGAGCAGTTTATGGACAGATACCAATGCCCTTGTGGATACATTTATGAACCAGAGGACGGGGATCCTGAGCAAAATATAGAACCAGGTACGCCTTTTGAATCCCTGCCTGCAGGTTGGGTTTGTCCCTGGTGCGATGCAGAAAAGGAATACTTTGAACTGCTGGACTAGCGAACTTGCTCTGATCACGGTTTGGGCTATGCCTGGCCAGGGGTAGCCCCAATAATTTCTTATAACCTCGGCCCTGGGTTTTGGGGCTTGACTTTAGGTTTGGAATAAGCATTTGTTCTGAAGATAGCGTTTATTTCCAGGCAAGAGGAAGTGCATATGCAGGTAGAATGTCCCTACTGTGGCTTCAGCCGCGAAGTTCCCAAGGAAAAGATCCCGTTTAAAGCCACTGTGGCTAGGTGCCCCAAGTGCGGGCAAAAATTTTCTTTTCGTCCCGGGACTGATGAACAGCCAGCTGGAGAGGACAAAAACCATGACCATAGACAAAATGAGGTGGATAGCAGCACAGATATCTGGTCCAGGCTGGAATCTTTGCAGACTGACGGATCAGACCAGCAGGACCAAGCTGATCAAGGGCAAGCATTCTGGGAAGTGCCCTGGGAAAATCTGCACCAACATGGATTCTTTCCCGGGCTTTCCCTGACCATCAAGCTGATTCTGCTGGCACCTGTGCAGTTTTTCAGCCGGATGCCTTTAGGCCGAGGCTTTGCAATGCCCTTGATTTTCTATCTTTTAATCGCAGAGCTGCAGATTCTAAGCATATTCTTCTGGCGCATGGCAGGCCTCCTACCCCGTCTGGAGCAAGAGGCTGCCAGTATGTTCGGCCTGGCTTTGACCGGGGCCGGAGCTTTTTCCCTGCTCATCTTTTATCCCTTGCTCATGGCAGGGTATGTATTTTTTTACAGCGCTGTGAGCCATCTCTGTCTGCTGGCGGTCAAGTCTGGGCAAAGAGGTTTTGAGGGCACATTTAAGGTCATAGCCTATGCCAATGCGCCCA
This sequence comes from uncultured Desulfohalobiaceae bacterium, assembly GCA_964562725.1. Lineage (GTDB taxonomy): Bacteria > Desulfobacterota > Desulfovibrionia > Desulfovibrionales > Desulfothermaceae > CAZBUB01. The sequence goes on from CAZLUR010000012.1 coordinate 23,994, forward strand.
TGATTCTGGGCTTGCTTCCTGTATTGGGCCCTTGGGTGGGTTTCTTTTGGTCCTTGGTCTGCACCTTTTTTGGTTTCAAACTGGTGCATGACTCACCTGGCCCCAGGGTGTTGCTGGCCATGCTTCTGCCCTACTTGTTTATTCTTTTCTTGAGCTTGTTCTTGATCGGTTTGGGCGGGGGCCATTAGTGGTTTTGCAGAGCTGAAAACACTTGGAAAATCCTGAAATGAAACTTCAGATTTTTGCTCTGCAGATACTTTTTCACTGTCTGCATAAATATGTATAACAGATTTTGGCGCTGGATATATCAGCTCAGCAGCAGATGGAGCAAAAACAGGGCTAAAAGGGAGTTGTCTCCAGAGAAGTTCAGATCCCTGGCCCAGGAGATTAGAGAGATAGCCTGCCTTTCCGGTAAGTTATGGGAAACTGACAATTCCTTTCAGGACAGGATCAGACGCATTCACGGGGAAATGGACCAGTTGGAAAATCTATTGGCCCAAAGAACTTTTGAGCATTTGCCCTTGGAAAAGAAACAAGAACTGCACAAAAGCCTGCTTGTTTCCAGGGATGAGTTGCTAAAGAGCCTGCAAGCTGCTCCATGTCCCACAGATAGGATCCAGTGAAGGCCTTTGGGCTTGAACCGTGCTGCCAAACCAAAGAACTGCTGCTTTGGTCTTTGCTGCAAAACATTCAGCACAGACAAGATATTGAGCCTGGAAAAGGAACTACAGAATATGATTGGCATCTCTAAGTTGTACTGCGGGTCTATTGAAGCTTCGGATGCATTGCGTTATGGCAGAAGGTCCAGGGATCTGCCCTCCCACCTGTTGCAATTTTCCCAGGATAAAAAACCAGTAGTGGTCTGGAATATAACCAGGCGTTGCAATCTGCGATGTGCGCACTGCTATGCCCAGGCAGTGGATGAGGACTTGCAAGAGATCTCCACCAGAAAAGCCAAACAGATCATAGATGATCTGGCTACTTTTGGTTCGCCTGTCTTGCTTCTTTCCGGGGGCGAACCCTTGCTCCGACAGGATCTGACCGAATTGGCCAGCTATGCAGTGCAAAAAGGCATGCGCGCTGTAATCTCCAGCAATGGGACTATGATCAGCAGGGACAAGGCCCGGGAGTTGAAAAGTATCGGGCTTTCTTATGTGGGCATCTCCTTGGACGGAGGACCAGCAGTGCATGACAGCTTTCGAGGTGTGCCTGGAGCCTTTGTCAAAGCAATGCAGGGCCTGGAAAATTGTCAGCAGGAAGGGCTGAAGGTGGGCCTGCGATTTACTGTGTTTAAGAAAAACATGCAGGAGGTGCCTGGAATCTTTGATATGATCCGAGCACGGGATATACCTAGGGTTTGTTTTTACCATCTGGTCTATGCCGGCAGGGGTTCAGAGTTGATCCAACAGGATCTGGACAAGAACCAGACCAGAGGATTACTGGACCTGATCCTGGACCGGACCAGGGAGCTTTTTGCTGCTGGGTTGCAAAAGGAGGTGCTCACAGTGGACAACCATGCAGATGGCCCCTATGTATACCTGCGTCTGCTGCAGGAAAATCCTCAGCGGGCTGCAGAGGTCCTGCAGCTTCTGGAATACAATGAGGGCAACAATTCCGGCCGGGGCATAGGCTGCATATCCTGGGACGGCGAGGTGCACGCGGACCAGTTCTGGCGTAACCATAGTTTTGGAAATGTACAGCAACGGCCTTTTTCCCGGATCTGGCAGGACCCGGAGCTGGAGCTGCTGCAAAAACTAAAGTATAAAAAAAAATACGTCCAGGGCAGATGTGCCAGTTGCAGGTTTCTGGATGTCTGCGCCGGAAATTTCCGGGCCAGGGCCGAGGCCTATTACGGAAATATCTGGGCCCCGGACCCGGCTTGCTATTTAACAGATCAGGAGATCGGTCTGTAAAAAGAAAGACCATAAGATGGTTCCAGGAGGCCATATGCAGCTCAGGGATAATTTTTTTCGGGGCAGGCGACTCAGGGACACGCCAGGAATCAGGGAATTAGTGCGGGAGACCTGTTTGCAGCCCAGGGATCTGGTGCAGCCTTATTTTATTTTAGAGGCAGAGGATCCTGGGACAGCTAGGCCTATCTCTTCCATGCCCGGCCAGATGCAGCTTGGCCTGCAAGCCCTGCTGCGCAGGGTGAATTCTGCTGTGCAGAACGGATTGCGCAGCTTGATCCTGTTCGGCATTCCCCGGGCCAAGGATGAGCAGGCCAGCCAGGCCTATGCAGAAGAGGGCATTGTGCAGCAGGCTGTACAGACCCTGAAAAAGGAATTTCCCGGTCTGAACCTGATCACTGATGTTTGCCTGTGCGAGTATATGTCGCACGGACATTGCGGACTAGTAGATCAGGGCAGGGTGCAAAACGATCCCAGCCTGGAAATACTATCTAGAACAGCACTCTCCCACGCCCGGGCCGGAGCGGATATTGTAGCGCCTTCGGACATGATGGACGGCAGGGTGCAAAGCATCAGGACAGCACTTGATTCCGCAGGCTTCCCGGAGTTGCCCATCATGTCCTATGCTGTGAAATACGCTTCAGCATTTTACGGGCCTTTCCGGGAGGCTGCACAGAGTGCGCCTGCCTTTGGAGACCGCAAGACCTATCAAATGGATGCGGCCAATGCCAGGGAAGCCCTGCTGGAGGCCAGCTCAGATCTGGATCAGGGCGCAGATATACTTTTGGTCAAACCTGCCCTACCTTATCTGGACATAGTGCAAAGGCTGCGAAAGAGATTTGATGTGCCCTTGGCCGCCTACCAGGTCAGCGGGGAATATGCTTTGATCAAGGCAGCCTCGGAAAAGGGCTGGATAGACGAAGATCAGGTCATCCTGGAATCCCTGTTGGCCATAAAACGGGCCGGGGCCGATATCATTCTTTCCTATTTCACTGAACAGGTCTTGGAGCTCTTGCAGGAATTGTAGCTTGCAGCCAGTAGAATATGCATAAGCCAAATACTGAAACGCCTGAATTGCGGTTACTGGCCTGGGAGGTGACCAGGGCCTGTAACCTGGCCTGCAAGCACTGCCGGGCAGAAGCAGATCCCCGGCCCCATCCGGACGAACTAAGCAGCAGGGAGGCCAAGGAGTTCATTGCCAGCATCCCCTTGGTGGGCAGCCCGATACTGATCTTCACCGGAGGCGAGCCCTTGTTGCGCAAAGACATCTTCGAGCTGGTGGAGCAGGCCAGGGACCAAGGTCTAAAGTGCGTTATGGCCCCTAATGGGACCCTTTTGGACAGGGTTAATGTAGGGCGAATGCTGCAAAGTGGAGTAGAGCGGGTCTCCATTTCTTTGGACGGCCCGGACGCTGAGAGCCATAATGCTTTTCGCGGGGTAAAAGGCGCTTTCGAGGCCTGCCTGGATGGGGTCAAAATCCTGCAGCAACAGGGACTGCCCTTCCAGGTGAATACCACAGTGACCCGGGACAATATAGCCAGCCTGCCCAGGATGTTTAAGCTGGCTCAGGATCTGGGAGCAGTAGCCTGGCATATATTTTTGCTGGTGCCCACAGGCAGGGCTAAAGACTTGCAGCAGCAGGTAATCAGCGCCCAGGAATACGAAGATGTCCTGCATTGGTTCTATGATTTTCAACGTAATTCAAGTATGCTTCTCAAAGCTACATGCGCCCCGCATTATCACCGCATCCTGCGTCAAAGGGCTAAACAGGAAGGCCTGGAGGTCAATTACCAGAATTTTGGTCTGGATGCTTTAAGCAGGGGTTGCCTTGGAGGCACAGGCTTTTGTTTTGTTTCCCATAAAGGACAAGTCCAGCCCTGCGGCTATCTGAATCTAGACTGCGGTCAGCTCAGAAAACAGCCTTTTCCAGAGATTTGGAAATATTCCGCCCAGTTTTTACAGCTGCGCGATCCCAAACAGTATAGAGGGAAATGCGCAGCCTGCGAATATCTAAGGGTTTGTGGAGGCTGCCGAGCCAGGGCCCAAAGCATAAAAGGTCATTTTCTGGAGGAAGAACCTTTGTGCAACTATCAGCCCCGCAATCTGCAGAAAACAAACAGGCAGGGACATGGACCAAATTGATCGCCTGATCCTGGACATTATTCAGACGGATTACCCTTTGGTTTCCAGGCCCTACGACTTTATAGGCCAAAAACTGGGCCTGACCGAGGCCGAGGCCCTGGCCAAGGTCCGGGCCATGCAGGGCCAAGGGGTCATCAGACGCATTGGAGCCAACTTTCAATCCAGAAAGCTGGGCTGGAAGAGCACCTTATGCGCTGCTGCAGTGCCAGATGACAGGCTGCAGGAATTTGTGGACACGGTCAACGCCTATCCTGGAGTGACTCATAATTATCTGCGCAAGCATGAATTTAATATCTGGTTTACCATGATTGGGGTCAGCTGGGAGCGTATCCAGGCAGATCTACAGGAGATAAGCGAAAAAACAGGCATCCAAGTATTGAACCTGCCTGCAAAGAAGGTGTTCAAGATCAGGGTGGATTTTCCCATGCAAAACCTGGAGTAGCAGCGCAACCTGGATATGGCAAAACACAAGCTCCTGGTAGTGGGTGCTGGGCCTGCAGGGCTCATGGCTGCAGGCAGGGCCGCGGCCAGAGGGCTGGAAGTGCAGATTCTGGAGAAAATGCCTCAGCCGGCTAGAAAACTGGGCCTAACCGGCAAAGGACGCTGTAACCTGACCAACATTGCCCATCAACAGGAATTTCTGGCCAGTTTCGGTCCCAAGGGCCAGTTCCTGCGCCCGGCTTTGACCAAGTTCTCCAATTGGAACTTATTGGATTTTTTGCAGCAGTTGGGTGTGCAAACAGTCGTGGAAAGAGGCGGGCGGGTTTTTCCAGCCCGACACAGTGCCCCTCAAATAGCCAGAATTCTGGTTTCCTGGGCCCGGAGTCTGGGTGCAAAACTACAGACCCAGGCTGAGCTGCAGGAAATCCTGCTCAAGGACAAGCGCATCCAGGGCGCACGTATCAAGTTCCAGTCCAGAGCTGAAAAGGACTTCCAGATAGAAGACATCATGGCAGATAGCCTGCTCCTGGCAACAGGAGGGGCTTCCTATCCAGCCACCGGTTCCACAGGTGAAGGCTTCAGATTGGCAGCAGCCCTGGGCCACACTGTATTGCCTTTAAGGCCTGCCCTGGTACCCCTGGAGACTAAAGACGACCTGGCCCCAAGATTACAGGGGCTTAGCCTGCGTAATGTGCAGGCTGTGTTGTTTGTGCAGGGCAAAATGCAAGCCAAGGCTTTTGGGGAAATGCTGTTTACCCATTTTGGGGTCTCCGGCCCGATTATCCTCAGCTTGAGCAAGTATGCTGCGCAAGCCCTGGAGCAGGGCCAAAAAGTGGACCTTATTTTGGATCTTAAACCAGCTGTGAGTCATGCAAAACTGCAGTCCAGGATCTCGCATGTCCTGCATGCAAAGGGCAAACAAAATATGGTCCGGGTACTAAAGGATTTTTTGCCCCCCAAAATGGTCCCGGCCTGCCTGGAAAGGACCGGGATCCCACCTGGGAAAAAGGGCAGCCAGGTCAGCGCCCAGGAACAAAAGAGGCTCAGACTGTGGCTCAAGGAATTGGCCCTGGACATCTGTAGTTGCAGGCCTCTGGAAGAGGCAATTATTACTGCGGGCGGGGTCAGTCTGCGCGAAGTGGATCCCAGGAGCATGTCCTCCAAATTGATCGCTGGGCTTTATTTTGCTGGGGAAGTGCTGGATCTGGATGCCTGCACCGGAGGCTATAATCTACAGGCCGCGTTTAGCACTGGCTGGTTAGCTGGAGATGCTGCAGGGTCCTAATTGAGCAGAACATTTGTCAGGCTAGCAGAGGCAATTGTTGATCCTGTTTTTTTTATTGAACAAAAGCCATGAATAAAATTTCCGAATCCAGCTGTGCAGAACAGGAATACATCTCTAGGCTTTATTTCGACCAGAGCGACTATGACCTGCTACGCTTGGTGAACGAGGTCTACAGCCAGCGGTTTGTGCGGAATTATCAGAAACTCCTGGCTCCTTATCTGCATCCTCACGGCATCAAAGAGATGGCTGCGCCCAGAGCACTGCGCATCGCCTATTCTGTGATCCAACTCCTGGGCTCCCTGGAAAGCGGCCAGTCCAAAGACCGGATCAAGGCGCTCTGCTCCCTACGAGATGAAGTGCTTTATACCTCGCATGGTCAGTTGCGCATCAATGCGGCCCGGGTCCTGATAGAGATAATGAAGAATCTGGTGCGCAGTCATGGAGACTTCCTGAGGCAGCTGGAGCTGGCCAGGGATTTTTCCGCAGTAGCCCAGGGCAAGCCAGGTCAGATCAGGGCGCAACTGAAAAAATACCACCTATTGGAGCTGCCCGAGGAGTGGAACCAGGTGGCCTTTGACGAGCATGTGCACGATGTGAATACCATCGGCCGCAAATCCCCCACCCATTTGATAATGGACGCCTGGATCAAGGGTATCCGCAGCCTGACTGTGATCCATTACAACTATGTAGCCCAAGATGCTGCTGCAGAACTTTTGGAGGCTGCGGCAATCATGAACATCCAGGTCAGGATCGGCATCGAATTCACTGTCGGCTTCAGGGAAAAACAGGTAAGGCTGGTCTGGGTGCCAAGGGGATTTAGCGATCCTGTAGGGTTCTTGGACTTTTTGCAGACCCCGCGCATCCGGGACTTCATGCAGCAAGGCCAACAGATTTCAGAACGCAATAAATGTTATGTACTGCAACTAGTTCACTCCTTTAACCGCAATCATCTTCCGAGTTTAAGCAGCAAGCTGGATATAAAGCTGCCCCAGTTAAAGGAAGACAAATTTTTGGAGTCTGTGGGGCAAGGCCAGGTCTCGATCCTACATCTGGCCAAGCATATCCATGAGGTGCTCAGGCAGGCACTGCAGACAAGCAGCTCAGAACAGGAGCAGGCCCCTGACTTGTCAGACAGCAGCCACTATGTGTCCGGACTGGACATATTTGATATCGTGCAAGAATACTTTAGTCCTGAGCAGAATCCAGAAGTGTCTGAGGCATTTAAGGCTCAGGATTTGCCTGAATTACTAAGACTGAGCCCTGCACAACTGGCTGGCAAGCTGCGCACTCTGCATGCAAATTCCAATATAATTTTAAACCTCTGTGATCTGCAGGTGCAGGATGTGGTGGAACTGCTCTTTGATTGCCAGGGCCTGATTAGCCACCTGGAGATTTTGAACTTAAAGAACCAGGTCCTGGGTCATGAATTTGATCAGGAGCGGATCATCAAATTACAAAGCGCATTGAATGCAGGCAATGTTATCAAGCTCAAGAAATACCTGAGCCAGTTGGTGCAGGAAACAGAAATGCAGGGAGATTCAGGCAGGTATGATAAGCTCCTGGAGATCCTGTGCGAGATATCCAGATTTCAGTCCTTTTATCAGCAAAGGCCGCTTAAAGGCTGCATTGGAACAGACTCCACCGGCCAGTCTGGGCGGGTTTACGGGATGGGTCTGGTCCTGGCAGAGTCCTTGCCTGGAAAAACCCAGAGGAGGTTGCGCTCCAAAAAAAACAAATCATACAGCAGTGTGGCCATAGGGGTCCGTTTTTATATCCAGGATTCCTATTTGCCCAGAGCCGAACCAGGCCTGGGCAGCAGCATTTCCGGACTATTGCGACGTGTTCCAGGCCTGGGCTGGCTGGGCCTGCAACGCAAGAGGCAGTGGATAATTGAGGATTATTTCCCCCTAAGTAGGCAAAAAAGCAATATCTATACCTTGGGCGGAGCGCCCGGCAAGGCCAAAACCCAGAATACAGATTATGCTGAAAAGACTGTCGGGCTTACTTCCTGGCTGTACTTAAAGACCAAGCTCAAAATTTCGGCCAAGATCGGACTGGGGTTTCTGCCTGCATTTCTTACTTTTTTCCTGAGCCAGGACTGGTGGCTTCTGGCTTATTGCGGGGCACTGATCTGGTTCGCCATCACCGGTATCAGAAATATCATTCAGTCAGTTTTGGGTTGCGGGGGGATCAACAGGCCTTCCTTGGTCAAATGGAACAATTATGTCAGCTGGGACCGCCTGGCGGATTCCCTGATGTTTACCGGTTTTTCCGTGCCGTTGCTGGACTATCTGCTTAAAACCATGCTCCTGGACCAGGGTCTGGGGGTTACAGTGACTACTGATCCCTTGCTGGTCTACGCAGCCATTTCCCTGGTCAACGGCATTTATCTTGCAACACACAACTTTTTCCGGGGTTTGCCTAGGGCGGCAGTGGTCGGCAACATATTTCGCAGCGTGCTGGCCATCCCGCTGGCCTTGGCCTTGAACTGGTGTTTGGGCGGAATTTTGAGCCTGCTAGGGGTGGCTGCTGTGCAGCTTATCCTGCAGCAATGGGCAGCTATTATCTCCAAACTGGCCTCGGACAGTGTGGCCGGGATCATCGAAGGCCTAGCGGACCGGGCCATGTATATCCGGCGCAGGGTGCTGGATTACAAAAGCAAGTTCCAGCAGCTCTTCAACACCTATGATCAATTGGAGAGGATGTTCCCCATGGACGATGTCTTGTCCCTGCTGGAATCCACCAAGGAATTAATGCAAAGCGTGGAATATGAAAAAAAAGAGATGGTGGATATTATTATAGTCAATGCATTGGACCTGCTCTATTTCTGGATGTATCAGCCCCGGGCCAGGGCAGTGCTCAAGCAGCTCTTTAGGCAGATGACCAGGGATGAGCGCAAAGTGGTACTGCTCTCTCAGCATGTTCTTTTTCGGGAGAAGCAGATCAGCAGACTTCTTTTGGACGGATTGGTGGGGGTGAACTTCTCCAGGCCGCTTTCCTTTTATCTGGACTACTGGCGCAAATACCTGGAGGATCTGGAACAAGTGGCCAATACTTACCCCCCGGCGCAAAGCCAGGAGAGCAGCTATAGCATGCTGGAGGATCTGTACCGTCCTGGCCAGGATTGCCTGAGCAGACCCATGTCTTTGCCTTAAACAAAGGGCAGATCAAGACCGCAGCCAGACATTGACCTGGTATAGATTATCCTCTAATGCCTGTTGCGGGCAATGCCCAGCTTAGATTAGTATCTGTAGAAAAATTCATAATAAGGAGTGTATATGCCCCAGCCACTAAAAGAGGCCGAATTCTTATGCAAGACCATTATGCGCAACGGATATGATGCCTATGTGATCAATGCACCCTTACAGGAGAAGCTGCTGGAAACAGAGAAGCCTGAAGTGGATATATGCACAGAAATGGACAGCTCAGAATTAGCCCGGCTTTTCCCGGGCCTAAACAAGCATGGGGCTCAGAGTTTCCTGGGCAAGCTGCAACAATCCGGGGTTCATTTCAATTTTTACCCTGCAGATGTCATTGAGAGTTCTTACACCGAAGTTACTATTGCACGTTTGACTCCCAGGCTGGTCAAAATACTGGATGAACAGGGCCAGAAGCCTTTGACTTGGGCCAGTCCCAGCCTGCCACAGGGTGACAACCTGTATGACGGGTTTGAAAATTTGGATACTGGAGCTATTTGCCTGGAAGGGCTGCCAGATGAGACCCTGAAGAGGGATTATCTCCGGGCAATAAGGGCCTTTCGCTTTTCAGCTAACTATCACCTGCCCATTGAGGGTAATTCCTGGCTGGCCATATTACGTTCTGCGCGCAGGGTTTTGGATTATGTTGCAGTAAGCGATCTTATGCAGGAGTGGCGCAAGGTGGAAGCAGAAAATATGCACCATTTCGTACAACTGCTCTTTCAGAGCATGATCTTGCATGGATTAATCCCGGAACTGGCATTATTGAGCCGGGTTACACAGAACAAAAACCAAGAGAACGGTCAGGAAAATGTCTGGGAACACAGTGTGGAGACCATGCGGCGTTATCCAGAGGAACTGCCCTATGATTGGTACGGGACCATGGCTTGTCTGTTCCACGACCTGGGCAAGCTATATGCAGCAGAGTGTTTTCAGGGCGGCAACACATTTTATCAGCATCACAGGGTTGGGGCCAAGGTCACGCGCAAGATACTGCAGAGACTCAGCCTCAATACAGATGAAATCGATCTGATCTGCCATTTGGTGCGCAACCATATGCGCTTGCACTTCATGCTCACGGACAAGGGGATCCGGCGTTTTAAGGCTTTGGATGAATATCCCAGGCTAATTGAGATGGTTCGGGCGGATATTAAGGCTAGAAACAGCAGTTATCGGGAGTTTAACCATAATCTGAAGATGCTGGAACGCGCAGAGATCTCTGAGGAAACTCTGGAGCCTCTGCTAAATGGCCACGAAATCATGGATTTCACCAGGATTAATCCTGGACCCAAGGTTGGCCTGATCCGGGAAGCCCTGTTGCAGGCCCAGGTGGCTGGAGACGTGAGCACTGTGCCCGAAGCCATAGATTTTGTTTTACAGTACAAGCAAAAGGAACGGTTGGGTTAGGTTCACAAGTCAAGAGATCCAGAACTAAGGATACAAAGGCCAAGGCCTGTACCCGAACCAGAGCCTTATTAATTGACTAAAGCCCAGGCCACTGTTAATGTCTTTATATATATCAAAATCAGCTAATTTCAAAAAGGAGTAAAAGCCATGGTCCCAAAAATAAAAAAAATACTTTTTATTTCAGATCTTTCCAAAAGCTCTCGCCAGGCATTCTATTATGCTGCTAGTACTGCAAGTTTTTACAAGGCACAAATAGACATCTTGCATGCCATGGAAGACATTCAGGGCAGTATGAAGATGTATGTTTATTCCTATCTTGGAGAAGAATTGTGGGACAAATATGAATCAAGTAAAGAAAATCAAGCAAGATCAATATTGATTGGCAAAAAAAATGATAGTTCCATGGTGCAGAAGGCTTTAGAAGTATTAAGTGCTGACTCCCAAGAAAAATTTCAAGAAGATAGGGTATTGGTTGATCAGATAATTGTTAAAAACAAAGAAAACGATCTCGCGCATGAAATTCACGAGCAATGTCAAAAAGAAGAATATGACATGATTGTTGCATCTTATAAATGCTTTGTAAATTTTACTGATCTGCGGGCAGGTAATAAAATTAAAAAGACCATCAAACAAAATAACATTCCTTTGTTGCTGGTTCCAGCCCTGGCAAAGGAATTGGAAGAGGAAGACGAAGACTGATTCAGGATTTGGTTATTGAATGCAGCAGCTTCTACCTGGAACAGGGAGCCAAATGAAGCGCTTTAAAAAAATCTTGCTCTGGATAGCTTCGTTTATCCTGCTGGCTGTCGTACTTTGCATCGGGTTTGTTTATTATGTGCTGCAGAATTCCCTGCCGGAGTCAAACCCTGTTTTTAGTCAGGAGATCAGGGAAAGAGTTACTGTTACCCGCGATGAAAGGGGAGTGGCCTTTATCCATGCTGAAGATCAGATCAGCTTGTTCTTTGCCCAGGGCTATGTGCATGCAGACCAGCGGCTTTGGCAGATGGAGTTCAACCGCAGGGTGGTCCAGGGCAGGCTGGCCGAGATCCTGGGCCAGGACCTGGCCAGCACTGATCGTTTTCTGCGCACCCTGGGACTGGAGAGGATTGCAAAACAGGTGATGCAGAAAACATCCCTCCAAGGGCAAGGGATCGTGCAGGATTACGTCCGCGGAGTCAACGCCAGACTCCAGGAAGGGCGGCTTCCACCGGAAATGCTGGTTCTGCGCTTTGAACCAGAGCCATGGACAGAGGTTGATGTGGCTGGCGTACTGGCTCTAATGGCCTTTGATCTGGGCAGCAACCAGCAACAGGAGTCTCTGCGCATCTCTTTGCAGGAAACCCTGAGCCAGGAGTTGTTTAGCGAGATTACCCCGGTCTACGAAAATTGGGAGACTCCGGCCATATGGCACAGAGAACAAGCCCGGCCAGCCAGAAAGAGCAGCAGCTTGTCCAGGGACCTGCCTGTGCTGAATAGATTAACAACTATATCCGCCTTCATACCCAGGCTGGGCAGCAATTCCTGGGTACTCAGCCCGGAGAAATGGGCAGGTCAGACAGCCCTTTTGGCCAACGATCCCCATCTGGGCCTGGGCCTGCCTTGCATCTGGTTTGAAAACAGCCTGGAGGTGCATGGAGAATTCCGTGTATATGGCTGGTCCATACCTGGAACGCCTGGCGTTGTTATTGGACATAATGAAAATATTGCCTGGGGTATGACCAATATCGGGGATACCCAGGATCTTTTCCTGGAAAGGCAACATCCGGAAAATCCTCATATGTTCAGGTATGAAGACCAGTGGTACCAAGCCCGGGTACTGCAGGAGGAAATCCAGATCAAGGGCCAGGAGCAACCAGAGCTGCTGGAGGTGGTCATCACCAAAAACGGTCCACTCATTGCAGAGGACCCGGCACTAAGTATCCAATGGACTGCCTATCATGTCCAAAATAGCACAATTGATGCTGTACTCAAGATGAACCAGGCCCATAATTGGGAGGAGTTCCTGTCTGCACTGGAACATTTTTCTCTGCCTGTACAAAACATTGTCTATGCTGACATAGAGGGTAATATCGGCTTTAAGACCGCTGGAATGCTGCCTATCCGGAAAAAAGGCCAGGGACTGGTGCCTGTGCCTGGCTGGGACGCAGATTATGGCTGGAGCGGTTTTATTGACCAGGATGAGCTGCCCAAGTTGTTCAATCCGCCCCAGGGATATGTAGTCACAGCCAACCACAAGGTGGCTGGAGATGATTACCCGTTTCTGATCGGCTTGGATCACGGCTCCCCATACAGGATGATGCGTATTAAAGAAGTGCTGCAATCCTCATCCAACTTGAACCTGGCTGATATGAAAAGCTTGCAGACTGATTGGTACAACATGCAGGCCAAGACACGCCTGCCCTTGTGGCTTGATCTTGTGCAGGCAGACATGGACAGGTTCCCGGAAAACTATGACCAGGTCCAGTCCCAGGGGCTTTTCCTTTTACAGGAATGGGTCAAGAATCCGGTCAGCGCTCCAGAACAGGCTGCCCCAGCCATTTATGCCTGCTGGTATTTGAACTTGATGCAAGAAGCATTCAGGCCAAAAATGGGTGCTGCGCTTTATCAGAACTTTATAGAGCAGGGCTATGTTGCTTACAAGGCCTTGGACTATCTGTTAGAAAAAAGAGGTGACTCTGCCTGGTTTGCAGATGGGCTGCAGCAAAAGCTGAGTGCAAGCTACAAGCTGAGCATAGACCAGCTTGTAGACAAGCTGGGGCCGGACCCTGAAAAGTGGCAATGGCAGCAGTTGCAGACTGTATCCTTGGAGCATGTCCTGGGGGCAAGCAGGTTACTGGCACCCTTTGTCAATCGCGGCCCCTATCCCTATGGCGGAGACTACGAAACTGTAGGCAGGGCAAAATACAACCTGAACAATCCTTTTCAGGTCACAGGCGGGCCAGGATTGCGATTCATTGCAGTCCTGGAACCGGAGATTCAAGCCTATGCTGTGCTTGCGGGGGGCCAGTCCGGCCATTTCATGGCGGATAATTATGATGATCAGCTGCAGACGTGGCTTGCTGGAGGATACTACCAAGTGGGTTTTACCCAGCAGTTCAAACAATAGTAATGATAAAGAATGAGTGCAAAACCTGAAAACAGCTAGACAGGGCCAGGCCTGTGGCTGGCTTTTGGGGCGAAGGAAAAGCGCGGCTGGGCTGCGAGCAGGGACTTGGTGTATTCTTGCTGGGGATTAGCAATGATTTCCTGGGTGGGGCCTGTTTCAATTATGCGTCCCTGGTGAATGACAGCAATGCGGTCGCAAAAAATCCGGGCTGCGGCAAGATCATGGGTGATAAACAAAAAAGTCACGTTTCTGTCCCGCTTGATTTTGGACAGCAATCTGAAAATAGAAAATGAAATGGATGCATCCAGCATGGAAGTGGGTTCGTCTGCGATTATGAATTCCGGGTCCAGGACCATGGCCCGGGCAATGGCTGACCGCTGTCTCTGGCCTCCAGAGAGCTGATGAGGATATCTGGGGAAAAAGTCCGCAGCCGGTGACAGGCCGGCAGCCTCCAGGGATTCGGCAACCAGATCCCTGCGGGTCTTGTCGTTTCCTATGCTGTGGATAACCAGAGGCTCAGCCACACAATCATATATGGAAAAATATGGGTTCAGGCTTTGATAGGGGTCCTGGGGAATCATTTGTATTTTTCTGCGAAAGGCCTTGAATTCGGAGCCTTTCAGATTCTTTAACTCTTTGTTGTCAAACCAGATTTCCCCGCTGTCCAGGGCTTCCAGCTTGAGCACCAGCCTGCCCAGGGTAGTCTTGCCGCTTCCACTGCCGCCCACCAGTCCAAAAACTTCACCTCTTTTAACCTGCAATGAGACATTATCCAGAGCAGTAACCCCGGCCTGGGATTTGCCAAACAAAAAGCGCTGCTCCTGGAAATTCTTGGTGATACTCTTCACTTCAAGGATAGTATTTTGCATAATCTTACTGTCTTATCCGGGATGTATTAGCTGCACAATCTACATAAAGCCTTGTGTGTCGGAGAAATTTGCCTCCATTGCGGGGGCTCGCTCCTGCATGCAGCGTCTGCCTGACTGCAGATTCCGGCATAAGGACAAATATCAGAAGAGATATCCGGGATATGCTCACAGGCATCCCGGCCTGTTTCTGCATGGAAATCAAAAACACCGTCTATGGTCAGATAGGAGGAAAGCAAGTCAATAGTATAGGGATGGGCCGGGGAAACAAAGACCTCTTGCCTTTTACCAAATTCGACAATCTTTCCTTTATACATGACCATTATCTCGTGACAGGCTTCTGCCACTACTCCGATATCATGGGAAATAAAAATGCCGGCAATGCCTAAACGCTTCTGGATCTCCTTGATTTTCTGAATGATCTGGTCCTGGACAATAACATCCAGGGCTGTGGTAGGCTCATCAGCAATAATCAACTGCGGCTTGCAGGACAGGGCCATGGCAATGATGGCCCGTTGTTTCATGCCTCCGCTATACTGGTGGGGATAATCCAGGATGCGGTCCTTCGGGATATCCACAAATTCAAAAAGCTCCTGGACCTCCTGCATAATCTTTTCCTGGCAATACTCAGGATTATGAATCCTGATGGCTTCAGCAATCTGCTCTCCCACCCGGTGTACAGGGTTCAGGGCATTCATTGCCGCCTGGAAAATCATGGAAATCTTTTTCCAGCGAAATGCCAAAAGCTCATCTGTAGACAGCTGCAAAAGATCCCTGTTTTCAAAAATTATCTTTCCAGACTGGACATATCCGTTTTCCGGAAGAAGGCCCAAAAGGGACATGCCCAGGGTGGTTTTGCCACAGCCGGACTCCCCAACGATGCCCAGGGATTTGCTTTTTTGCAGCTCAAAGGAGACAGAGTCCACAGCCAGCACTGGCCCGCTGCGGGTCTGGTAAGCAATGCTCAAGTCTTGGACGTTTAGCAGGCTCATGTCTTACATCATGTGTCAAGTTAAAATTAGTTTGCTTCCTGGACTTTTCTCAGTCTGGGATCCAGGACCTCCTCCATGGCCCTGCCCATCATGTAAAAGGACAGGGTGATCAAGGAGATGCAGATCCCTGGAGGCAGTAGCCAATAAGGTGCCTGAAACATATGTCCGGTTTTCCAGACCCACTGCAGCATCATGCCCCAACTCACTGTATTGGGATCCCCAAAGCCCAGAAAGGCTAAGGCCGCCTCCACAATAATGGCTGAGGTGACCCGGAAGGTCATATACAAAAGTGCCATGGGCAAGACATTGGGCAGGATATGGGAAAAAATAATCCGCACGTGTGAAGCCCCGGCCACCCGGGCCATGTCAATAAAGGGCCGCTTTTTCAGGGACAGGGTCTGAGAGCGGATCACCCGGGCTACAGCAGGCCAGCGAAAAAAAGCAATCAGCATCACAATAATCCAGATGCTTAACTGACCGAAAAGAACGGATAAGAGCAGAATGACCAGCAAGGAAGGCATGACCATGATCATATCTGCAAAACGCATCAAAAAAGAATCCAGGATCCTGCCGCCATAGCCGGCAGTCATGCCGATGAGTGTGCCTAAAACAATGCTGATAAAGGCTGCTGAAACACCTACCAGAAAGGCGATTCTGGCTCCGGTCAGCAATTGGCTGAGGATATCCCGGCCGATATTATCCGTACCCAGCCAGTGGTGCATGCTGGGCGGAGAAGAATAAGGGATGTTAGGATCAACACCTGTCATGGGATGATACATGGGATCCACCAAAGGCGGAATATAGCTCAGGACAGCCATTACCCCAAACAGGATCAACAGATAAAGCCCGATCCTGCCCACAATATTTTCATAAAACAGGGACCAGCCTTCCAGGAAACGCTGCAGCTTATAGGAACGTTGGGCCTTTTTACTTTCAGCTAGATCACTTGCCATGAATTTATAATCCGTTTGCTTAGCAACTTGAAAATTTAAAGTTCCAGGTTACAACCTAAAACCAGTCATTATTTTCATATCAATACTTTATTCTGGGATCCAGATAGGCATATAAAATGTCCACAATCAGGTTAGCCACAAGCACCACCAGGGCAATGAACAAAAAAGAGGCCATGGCCAAGGGGTAATCACTATTGCTGACTGCAAAGATGAGCTCCCTGCCTATGCCGGGCCAGGAAAACACTGTCTCTGTCAATGCCCCACCATTTACAGAAAAAGCCAGGCTAAGGCCCACGGAAGTGACCACTGGCAAAGATGCATTGGGAGCAGCATGTTTATTCCGGACCTGCTTTTCGTTCAGCCCTTTAGCCCTGGCAGTCAGGATGTAGTCCTCTTTTAAGGTCTCCAGCATGCTGCTGCGCATAATCAGCAGATAGGCGCCCATATTGACTATAAACAGGGTCAGGATAGGCAAAAGCATATGATACAAAACGTCCGCAGCCTTCAAGAAAAAACCGGATTCAGGATTGACCCAGATCTCCGGGGTGATCATCCCGGTCAAAGGGAACCAGCCCAGCATATAAGCCAGAAGCCAGATAAAAAGCAGCGCAATCCAGGGCAAAAACAGGGTATTGCACACCAGGGCCAGGATGGTCACCCAGGTATCCACTGCCCGGCCCTTGTACCAGGCAATGATCTTGCCCCACCAGATGCCTGCCATAGCTGCCAGTATGGTAGCGGTAGTAAACAACAAAATTGTGTTGGGCAGGCGCTGACCAATGATTTCAATCACAGGCCGACCATAATGAAATGAGGTCCCGAAATTGCCTGTGAAAAAATTCTTGATATAATACAGATACTGCATCCACAGGGGCTGATCCAGCCCGAGCTGGGCCACCAACAGCTCCACATCTTCCGAGGTCATGGTCAGGTCTATCATCATGGACATGGGGTCCCCCGGGGCCAGATGGAACAACAAAAAAAGCCCGGTCATGATGATGTAAAAGACCACCAGGATCTCTATGATTCTGCGCAGTATAAGCTTTTTCAAATTCATAAAAACACTTATGCCGTTTTATTCTGCTAATAATAATTACTGGCTAACAGGCTCTACTTGAATAATGGACCAGAGATTGCCGATGCCATCAATCATCTGCTCCCAGCCCTGAAAATCCCTGGTGGCGACGGCCTCAATAGCTGCAGGATTATAAAGGGGGATATACGGGACATCCTGCATGAGCACCTGCTGCATTTCCTTGATCAGTTTCTGGCGCTGACTGGTGTCCATAGTGGTCACCGAGTCCTGGGCCAGTCTATCAAACTCCGGGTTGCTGTAGCCGCTCATGTTCCAGCCGCCTGGACGATTGTTGCTGGAATGGAAAAAGCTTCTCAGATAGTCCGGGTCCAAGGAAAGCTTGCCATAACCCAATATAAAAACATCAAAATCGTGCCTGTCTTTTATCCTCTGCAAAAGGGCCCCAAAAGACATGGGCCTGGCAGAAGCTGGAATCCCCAGATCTTTGAGCCATTCCTGGATGATTACCCCGCAAGTGGCCCGGGCAGGATCATAATCTGCCGGGGGAGTCAAAATGGTAAAATCCTGCATGGGGCTGCCATCAGGCTCCAAAATTCTTGAGGGTGAGACCACCTGGCCAGCCTCATTTACAGGAGGCTGCTGCCAGGTGTAGCCATTTTCCAGAAGCAGCTCATGGGCTGCCTTGATACGCTCATTCCTGGACATGCCCCGGCCGTACACCGGCAACTCCTTTTCATGCCAGAATACATTTTCAGAGGGTACAATGGAATCCATCCTGGTGGCGTACCCCTGTAAAACGCGTTTAATAATAAAATCTTTATCAATGACCAGGTTTGCAGCCTGCCTCAGGGCTACATCCGAAAAAGGCTCTTTTCTGACATTGAAACCCAGGTAGTACAGGGCACTCCTGTCGCTTAGAAAAACTTTTGTGTTCCGGTCCTGTTCAAGGTCCTGAATATAACCGGGCTGAATGGACCACCAGAAGTAATCTATGTTGTTCTTTTTCAAGCCCAGCACAGCCACGTCTGCAGTGCCGTAAGTTTTGAGCAAAAGTGACTCTGCATGGGGTCCAAGCTTGCGGTTGCTGATTTCCAGGTCTTGGGCAAAAAAATGCTCATTTTTTTGCATATGCAAATAGGCCCCTTCATTCCAGGTCTTCAAGATAAACGGGCCGCTGCCCAAAATATTATCCAACTGGGCATTCATCAGGGCCACTAGAGGCTTTTCCCTGGCCCTGGCCTGTTCTGCAATGGGCGCCCACTGGCTTTCTGGCACCACATAGTTGACCAGGGTCCGGGTCAAAAAAATTGCCCTGGGCTCTTGCAGATAAAAACGAACAGTACGCTCGTCCAGAGCAACAGCTTTTTCCACAAACCGCCATTGGGAATAATATCTGGGCACCTGAAATTCTTTGATCAGGTTTACAGTGAAGACCACGTCATCTGCAGTCAGGGCTGAACCATCAGACCACTTTGCAGGCCGCAAGCGCACAGTATAGGCTATATCCTGTGGATCATATTCAGGCAGGGATTCCGCCAGCCAAGGCACAAGCTCCAGGGTGTCTGGATCATAAACATATAAAGACTGGTATATTAAAGAGATAACCTTCCTGGAATTGGCATCGCTGGCCAGCCAGATATTCAAGGTCCGGGGTTCCTCCATCAGACCGATACGCAGCGGGGCCTCTTCCTGGTCCACTGTGCAGGAGACAAGCAACAGGCAGGCTAGAGAGGCAAAAAATATTTTGATAAAACAGGTTAGAGGTAGTTTTTGCAAAAAAACAACTCCTGGAGGGATTAAGGTTCACCATTCAAGGTGTAATTCTTAAACGTTTGTAACTGTTCAGCAGTGACTATTCACTGGGTCCGAAGATTCGGCCAACAGGACGCAAAAAACTCGCTCCAAAGAATGCGTAAATCAAAATCCTGGTTTTGGCCCTCCTGAATATTTTGTGCGATCTTGGCTGAATCTTAGGCTGAAAAGAGTTGCATAGTTTTGATTAACGCATTCTAAGTCGCTCAAATCCGGCACTTACTTTTGCTGTTACTTCATGCATTTAAAGATAAAAATTGACCTGCAAAAGTAAGTGCCGGAAGCCCTGTTGGCCGAA
>CAZLUR010000013.1:0-43011 GCA_964562725.1 uncultured Desulfohalobiaceae bacterium
GCGCCAGGATAACGTCGAGTTCGAGGTGGTACCAGGGGTTACTGCTGCCTTTGCCGCAGCAGCCCAGGCCAGGGTCTCTTTTACCCTGCCCGAGATCACCCAGACCCTGATTTTAACCCGTATCAGCGGCAGGACAAAAGTACCGGAAAAAGAGGACCTGGAGCTTTTAGCCAAGCACAACTGCGCCTTGGGCATCTATCTCTCCGCCTCCAGGGCAGATGATCTGCAGGCCAAGCTCCTGCAGGGGGGCTACCCTAAACAGACCATGGTGGTCCTCGGCTGCAGCCTGGGCTGGCCTGCAGAAAAGCTTTTCAGCTGCACACTGGAGGAGCTCTCTGCTTTGGTCCAGGAGCAGGGCATTACCAAGCAGGCTGTATTCCTGATTCTCCCCGGCCAGGAACATGAACTCAAATACTCCAGGCTATACAGCGCCGAATTCAGCCATGGCTATAGACCGGAAGAATGAAGAATAACTAATACGCACCTATAAAGGCAGTAATCTACACTAAATATTTACAAGAGCCTTTGTGTAACTTATCGAAAGTTCGGGTTTATACGTGATCCTTCTTTTATAACTATTCCTGACTATTAACTCCATGATAAACAAGCTGATCATCTATGCCCTGACCCTCCAGGGGGCTGAGTTGGGCCACAGGCTGGCGGGCCGAACCAGGGCCAGTCTTTGGCTGCCCCATGACCTGGCTGGTCAGTACCAGGCTCAGAGCTTTGATTCCTTATTGCCTGCGGTAGGGGCAAACTTTGGCAGCTTCCCTGGACATATCTTTATCTGCGCCACAGGAATTGCGGTCAGGGCCATCGCCCCCCACTTGCAGGGCAAAAGCCTGGATCCTGCTGTTGTTGTCCTGGATCAGGATGGTAAATACTGCATCAGTCTGCTCTCAGGGCATCTGGGTGGAGCCAATGAACTGACTTTGCATATAGCCGACATTCTGGGTGCTGAGCCGGTGATCAGCACTGCCACGGACAACGCCGGCATCCAGGCCGTGGACCTTTTGATCCAGGAAAAAGGCCTGCAAATCAAGCAGACCAGGGCTCTGGCCGCAATAAACATGGCCCTGCTCCAGGGCAATATGATACAGATCCATGATCCCTGGGATCGTCTTGGTCTGGCCAAAGATGGCCAAACAGGATACCATATGCAGCAGGTGCATGACAGCCTGGCTTGGCAGGAGAACCTGCCTGGGATCTGGGTTGCTGAACAGGCCAGGATTGGGCACCTGCGCCCGGACCTGCATCTGCAGCTCATCCCCCGCTGCCTGATTTTGGGCCTGGGCTGTAACCGAGGAACTTCTGCAGCAGAGATCCTGGAGCTGATAGTTTGCACCTGCGTGCAAAAGAACCTGAGTTTGCGAGCCATAGCCGCCCTGGCCAGCATTACAGCCAAAAAAAACGAGCCTGGCCTATTGGAAACAGCCCGCATCCTGGGCGCGCCCCTGGAATTTGTCAGCCCTGAGGAACTGGGGCGGATCCAGGCACCCCACCCTTCAGAGACAGTCTATGTCCATATGGGAGTCTACAGCGTATGCGAAGCAGCAGCCATGATCAGGGCCAGGAGCAGCCAGCTGCTTACGGCCAAGACCAAGACCAAAAACGCGACCCTGGCCATCGCCCTCAGGGAACCTTGAGCGTGTTGGGCCTGGGCCCGGGTGGACCTGAACACCTGACCCCCAGGGCCAGAGAAGTCTTGGAAAATGCAGAGACCATAGCCGGGTATAAAGGCTACCTCCGACTGTTGACAACTGATTTGCTGCAGGGGAAAAAAATTATCAGCACCGGCATGACCGCCGAAATCCAGCGCTGCAACCTGGCCCTGGATGCTGCAGCCCAAGGCCAGCACACCGCTCTGGTCTGCAGCGGAGACCCTGGAATTTACGCTTTGGCCAGCTTGGTTCTGGAGCTCCTGGAGCAAAGACCTGACCCCGAGGACATCCCTGTGCAGATCATCCCGGGAGTGCCTGCCTTATGTGCGGCCTCTGCCCTGCTGGGTGCGCCTTTAGGCCATGACTTCGCCTGTGTAAGTTTAAGCGATTTGCTCACCCCCTGGGAGATAATTGAAACAAGACTGCACGCAGCAGGACAGGCGGATTTCGCCCTGGTATTGTACAATCCCAGATCCTCCAAGCGGGACTGGCAGCTGGAGCGCGCTGCCCAGATCATGCTGGGCTATCGCAGCGGGCAGACCCCACTTGGCGTGGTCAGAAATGCCGGCCGCAAAGGCGAACAGGTTTTGATCTCCAGCCTGGACAAACTGCGCCCGGAATTAGTGGATATGTCCTGCACAGTAATCATAGGCAATTCCCAGACCAGAGCGAGGGGTCTCTGGATGTATACCCCCAGGGGCTATATACAGAAATATGGACAGCCACAAGGAGATTGAACATGCAAGGTTATGTACAGGTCTATACTGGCAACGGCAAAGGCAAGACCACCGCGGCCCTGGGCCTGGCCCTGCGCGCTGCAGGGGCAGGATTGAAGGTCTATATCGGGCAATTTATCAAAGGCAGCTATTATAGCGAGTTGGAAAGCCTCAAATATTTATCCCCATATATTACTATCAAACAATATGGCAAAGGCTTTATATATAACAATAAGCCCGGCCAGGAAGACAGGATAGCTGCGCAAAAAGGCCTGGAAGAGGCTAGAAACATAATCCAATCAGAAAGATACAATGTGGTTATCCTGGATGAGATTAACATCGCCCTTAAGTACGAATTGATATCACTGCCAGATGTATTGAATCTGGTCAGGGAAAGGCCAAAATCAGTAGAACTGGTTTTAACAGGCAGAAACGCCCCTGCAGAATTAGTGGAACTGGCAGATTTAGTGACAGAAATGAAGGATATAAAGCATTATGCCTCAAGCAAAGTGCAAGCCAGAGAAGGCATAGAGAAATAGTCAGAATACACCTATACCCGTTTGGATTGTCCACTTCCTTCCAGGCCTACTGCATTTCCCATGCCAATTAGCAGACGAAACTGCAAAAAATGTCTTTGCGTCCAGATAAAGAAAAGAATGGATGTGTAACCTTCTAATTTTTTCTGCCTGCCGGGCACACAGAGAATGCTGAGTGCCGGGTCCTCTGTTTTCTGTCATCCGTCCTCTGCGCCTGCACCTCTGCTGACTTTTTGCAGGCGCATCTTAGCAGGGGTCTTGTCCAAATATCAAGCTTCAGAACTCCAAGGGATTAAATCTAAGCTGTTTCACTCCACCAGAATTACCGCATAACGAAAAAAAACATCCTTGACTCCACTGGCTACTGGAGTGGATATTCCCAGGCTTTGCACTGTAGCAATCACATCGATGGAGAATGCCTCCAAGGATGGCCTGCGCTCCCTTGGAAAATGGCAGGTGTGCGGATAGCCGCACTCCCGGCAAAGCGCGCATGCGCCGGGCAGCAGACTGAATGCCTTATAGTATCCCTGCAGAAACAGAAATCTTTCAAGAGAGACAGTTTCCTTCCAACATTTGACCTGCTTGGACCTTCTGATTTTGGAATTGCGATAAAATTGGGGATTTGTTTGCCTGCCCACCAATAGCAGGGATTGGGTATACTCCTGCAGCAAGCTGCGTGCAGCATCTGCATTTGGAGTGGCAGGGGGGCAGCACCAGTTACTGTCAAAATTGGGGCATCCGTAACGGCATTTCAACTGTACCCAATCTGCCACTACAATGTTTTCCACAGGCAGGAAATGCAGTTTCTCCCAGCCGTGTTCCAGACTGAGCTCCTCCAGCCTGGCGAAGAGTTTATCTGGCAAGCCTTTGTTTACCTGGAAGGGAACAATCCTGGAGGCGGTCATGAGAAATCTTTATCTACCTTGAATCTTGAATTCTACCCCTATAGAATTATTCTTTTCTACGCCTTTTCTTCTTGACTTTCTGGTGCAGAACCTCTGAGGGCACTACTCCTTCCAGATGGGGGAACTCATCGTACATATGCGGAATCTGCATGGCCTGCATGAACTGCTTTTCAAAGTCCTCTTCCACTGTCAGCTCTATGTATTCCACATTCCTGGCTACCCAATTGGCCTCCAGGCGTTTCCTGCGGTCCAGAAGCGCAGCCCGGCATCCGTCTCCTGCTGCATTGCCAATGGCTTCCACTTTTTCAATGGGACAGTCCGGAAACATGCCCATTATCAGGGCCTTCTGCCGGTCTACATGGGTGCCGAAGGCTCCTGCAATCTTGACCTTGTCCAGATGCTCTACACCCATCCGGCGCATCATGAGCTTGCAGCCTGTATATAATGCACCCTTGGCCAGCTGGATCTGACGAATATCCTTCTGACTAATGACCACATCCTTATTAATGCTGGTCTCTTCAGCCCAGGCCAGAACAAACTCTGGCTGATCTGTATCAGGATTGATCCGATAGCGTCTGGATCGCTGCTCCTCGCTGAACACACCAGCCTTGTTAATCACCCCGGAGATATAAAGCTCGGCAAACAAATCCAGGATTCCTGAGCCGCAGATCCCTTTGGCCCCCATCTCCTGAGGCTCTGAGTAGCTGCGCCAGGCCTCTTTGCCTATCACCTTGTAGTCCACTTCATGGGTCTCCGGATCAATGCTGATCCTTTCCATGGCCCCTGGCGCGGCCCGCATGCCAAAAGAAAGTTGAGCGCCCTCCAGGGCTGGACCGGTGGCGCAGGATGAGGAAATCAGCTTCTCCTTGTTGCCCAGCACCAGCTCACCATTGGTGCCGATGTCAATGATCAGCTGCAGCTCATCTGATTTGTAAGGTTCCTCTGCCAGAAGTACACCAACGTTGTCTGCACCCACAAACCCTGCCTCGTTGGGCAAAATAAAAACATTGCCAGACTTATTGATATTAATCCCCAGGTCCCTGGCCCGAATATCCATAGAGTGGTGGATGACCGGAGGGAAGGGAGCCAGGCTCACATATTTGGGGTCCAGCTGCAAAAGGATATGGTGCATGGCGGTGTTGCCGCCCAGGGTTATCTCTTCAATATCATCTCTGGTCAGCCTGTAGTAAATCTTGCCCTCCTCAGGCTCCTCCACTTCTATCTTGTTGCCTTCTTCATCCTTACGCTTTCTCTTGGGCGGATAGGTGTTGGCCACTGCCTGCTCCACCAGGGTGTTCAGACCCTCAACGATATCCTCTCCCATACGCTTTAGACCGTCAGAGCTGGTCATGTGGTAAGTGATCCTGGCCATCACGTCTTCGCCGTACTTGCATTGGGGATTCATCATGGACACTGTATCCACCACCTCCATGCTGCGCAGATTGCAAAGATAGGCAGCCACCGTGGTAGTGCCCACATCAATGGCCATCCCAAAGGCATCCTGGTGTTTGCCTGGGCGGACCCGGATAATTTCTTCCTGGTTCCAGACGCTGACCGTAACCTGCCAATCCCCATCCCGCAAAGCTTGTGGAAAATCCCGCAGGGTCCAAATATCCACCCGCAGATCCTTGAGGCTGTGTTCCCGCTCCAGGGCCTCGCACACCCTTTCAAAATCAGCTGTGGGCTCATGGAAGTTTGGCTTCTTCAGCTGCACAGAATAGAGCTTGACAGCGGGATTATTGACTATATTGATATCTCTAGCCGCCTTGCTGACCACCTGTTTGCCAGCCCTGGACTCTTCAGGCACAAAAACCAAAAGATCTCCCAGCACCTTGGCAACACAGCCCAGCCGGTAGCCCTTCTCCCTGTAAGTCGGACTAATAAACTCTGCTTCTTCTTCCTGCCAGGGAGTTGTATGCTCAGCACTGGACTGCACATTATACTTGGCAAAAAAACCTTGTTCGATCTTGATTATGCACTTTCCACATTTTTTCTTTTCCCCGCAGAGGGCCTCGATATCCACTCCAAGCAGGCGGGAGGCCTCAATCAAGGTGATACCCTTGGGCACATCCCCTCTGCGTCCAGAAGGTTGAAATATGACTTTCGCAGTTTCCGCCTCCATTTTATGTCTCCTTCTGCCTAAGTATAAATATGTAGCAACGCAGCTACTAGCTTGCTGTGGTTTAAGGCTGAACCCAATATTGTTGCCTTGAAATTGGACATTTATTAGTCCTTGCTTTCAAATTCCCGGAGCCGGCTGACCATCTTGATTGCTTCGGTCACTGCATTACCCGCTGACTCAGCATATCCGTCAGCACCGTAATTGTCCGCAACTTCCGAGGTCAAAGGGGCCCCGCCCAAGAGTATCTGCACGTTGGGATTCTTTTCCTTAATCATCTTGACCACTTTTTCCATACCTAACATGGTGGTGGTCATCATGGCGGACAGGGCTACAATCTCAGAATCAGTCTTTAATTGTTCTTCCACAAACTGCTCTAAAGGCACATCCTTGCCCAGATCATGGACTGTCCAACCAGCTACATCAAACATCATCTTCACAATGTTCTTGCCGATATCATGCACATCCCCTTCCACAGTGCCTATGACCACCTGGCCTTTAGCCTTGACATCCTCCAGCTTGACATGGGGCCGCAAGACATCCAGGCCTGCATAAAGGGCATCAGCGCACATGAGGACTTCCGGCACAAAGTACTCGTTATTGTCGAACAGCTCGCCCACCTCTTCCATGCCTTTGGCCAAGCCATCCATGATGCCTTCCATTGGTTCATATCCGGCATCCAGATATTCCTGTGCTGCTTGACTGGCCTCATCCTCCTCGTATTCCACCACTGCGTCTTTCAACTTTTCCAACAACTCTTCCTTGGAAGCCATTATGATTACCCTCCTTGGTCGGCTAATAATTTACTCTTATCTCAACAAGCCAGATACTTATGCTTTTTGGAGTGCTCGAATTGATATAAACCAGGCCGGCAGCCTAGCCGGCTACAGCCTGCCCACGGCTGGAGAGGGCTTCTTGCCGTACTCCTTAACCGTCCTGACCCAAGCCTCAATATTCTCCTTTTTCATATCAGGCCAAACATCGCACCCAGGCCAAACCGCATCCACTCCCTGGTCAATGCAGTCCTTCATTACCTGCTCCACATAAGCTGGGTCATTATTGGTGACCAATGTCCCGAATGGATCAAAATTGCCCAATATCAAGGTCTCATTGCCCAGTTTCTGGCGAGTTTCCACTACATTGTTTTTTTGATCCACGCTCAAGGCATCAGCCCCGCATTCATTCATCATCTCAATGATCATGCCTGTGCTGCCGCAAATATGCAGCACTTTTGGCGAAGCCAGAGCCTCAAACACCCGTACCAGGTTGGGCTGAATAATGGTCTTCCACATCCTGGGCGACAAGAGATCTGTACCAGAGCCCATCTCCCGAATATTAATGAAATCAACGCCAAGTTGCTGATAATGCCTGCCTGCCTGAACAACAACATCAGTCATTTTATTCAAAAATTCATCTACCTGCTCCTTGTACTTCTTGACCCCCTTGAGCAGTAGATCCAGCTCAATCACTTGCCCGGCCATGGTAAAAGGACCTAGAAGCCAGGCGCCAACAGCAAATTCACCATTTTTCGACTCCTCAATCAGCCGCTTATAGGCCTGGTCCACCATGGGCATCCGGCCGCGCTGCATAAAATCAGCAGGAATTTCTACCTCTCCCAAGGTCTTCCACTTGGAGGGCACCGTAGGAAACAAAATCCCTTCTGACTTATCGTAAAGATTGATTCCGCGGCCCATAGCCTCTGGTATGGTGCACATATCATAGGGAATAACCACGGATTCAAAACCAAACATGCGCGACGAGGTCAGGGCGGAGTCAGCCATATACTCTGCAGTGGTGTGCACTTTGGCAAAACGAATATCCATTTTTTCAATGGCCTGAATGGCCAAGAGGCTCATTCCGCTAAAACAGGGCATCCTGTCTATAGGTTCCTTGCGAAAAAGCTTCAGGACCCGCTCTTTGGGTGTCAATTCAGACATAGTCATTTCTCCTTGCCTTGGGCTTAATTTAGAGGGATTTCAGCTGATCTACAAAATCCGGAAAAAGTTTATACAAAGGATGATTCTGATCCTTGGGCAGCCTGCGCTGTTCAGAAAATACCGCAGTTGCCAAAAATGCATCAGCCATGGCCACAGCCGGCATCACCCGGTCAGCTCCGCCCATGGGGCCGGAAAAAATCATGTCGTGGTGCCAAAACGCGGACAGGGCCTCCAAAGCAGAATCAGCCGCTGCCCAGCCCTTAAAACTCCACTTTTCCTTAGCCTCCTTCCACATATAAGAACCGTTGCTGGGAGCACTGGATACAGCAACGCCCCACTTGTCCTTGATAAGCCGGTTCGCCTCGGCGCACATTGCTGTGGCCGGAGCGTTCATGGTGGCTGTGTCCACTATAATAGTCTCAAAACTAGCCCCTACTTTCTGCATGGCGTCGAAAAGTCTCTGCAATCCAGTCAGCCGGCCAGAAGGCATCAGGTCCTGATCGTCAAAAGCTACCAGGAGAACATGCTTGACACCCATGTTGTAAATTTCCCGGACTTCTGTCTCCAATTCCTTCTCCCACACAGTCAAGCTGTTATAAAACATCCGGTCCAAAAGTCCCTTCTCAGCACAGTAAGCTGCACCTTCAAGCTTGGGTTTCAAGACCCAGGCGTCAATACAAAAGGGCATATCTGAAACAGAAACCAAAAAGTCAATATAGGTCTTAAACTCTTCACCCTTATTGGCTACGATGTCTGCCATACCTGGTACACCAGTCTCCTGCCACAACCTGTCCTGCTTCCTTAAAACCTCTTCTGCCCTTTTCTCATTAAAACCCTCCTTGCGCTTGCCCTCAAAGACCCGGTCCCCTTTTTGAAAGATGGAATGGCAGACAACCGTAGGATAGTCTCCTGGTTGACCGCCAAATTTTACCCCCCCTACTTCATAAACCTGCTGCTCTGTTTCAAAGAGGAACATCGTGGATTGCCTCCATTTGTTTTTTTGATAAATATTAAAATCCCGCATCGTTAATGCTGCCGCGCTTATCAGCTTAAACCCCATTAAACTTTTGAGACACGGTACTAGTTATTCAAACCAGGCAATATTTATTGCCAGTCAAACTATGCTCCATGGTTTCATACACAGGATATTCCAGTAATCCCGTCATACAGAAGATTAAAAAGCTCTGCCTGCTCATTGCCGCGCGAAATTATTATTGCAGGCCCTTTGGTTACTTTACCCACCACTGCAGCAGTTACCTGGTGCTGAGCAAAAAGATTGATTACTTGTTCTGAATATACAGGAGGCACAGCAAGCACGAAGCCAAAACTTTGAAAACAGTGCAACCAGTCTATGAAATTCATTTCTCCTGGGCATGGAATAGCATCAAGGTCCAGCAAGCCTCCTTGATTCGAATTCTCAAGCATAATAGCAATAGTACCCAGCAAGCCGGCATTACTAATATCCTTGGCTGCTTTAGACCAGCCAGAGGCAGCAATCAAAGGCAGTGCTTCCAGGCGATGCAATACTTCCTGGCTTGTCTTGCCGGAATTTGCATCCCAGCTTTTTACCGAGTAGCAACCGGCCCTGCCCTGCAAATCCACAGCCAGTATCAAGTCATCTCCTGCTGCAGCCAAATGGCTGCGCAGGAGATGCTCGGCCCAGCCTAAAATCGCTACACTCAGCGCAGGCTGATCCCATGCAGCATCCGGATGCAGATGCCCTCCCATCATGGGTACTTGGAGCTTTTTGCAGCCTTTTTCAATGCCTTGTACTATCTGTACCCGCTGTTCACGGTCCCCGCTGGATAGAACATTAACCATGCCTAAAGGACGGCCGCCCATGGCATAAATATCACTCACCGTGACCATAACCGCTGACTTGCCGGCTGCATAAGGCTCGTTCAGAACGAGTTGAGGCATTATGCCATCAATAGCCAGCAGCAGATAATTGTTGGCCCAGGGGATGACGGCTGCATCGTCTCCGAAATTGGGCAATTGTGTGCCAAAGCAGTGCGTACTGCGCAGTATGTCATAGACCTCGCGCAGCGGCTGCTTTCTTTTTAGCCCTGGATAATTTCTAACAACCCGACAAATTTCTTCCAGCTCTCTACTCATGACAGGCTTAAGGCTCCCTGCAGGTTTGAGCCTTTCTGCAGCGCCTGGGCTTCGGGCAGGCTGGTTTCTACTTTAGCCAAGTCTGCCTCCATCAACTGATGTGCAATTCCGTAATATTCCTGAACTGGGCCTACAGGTTTCCAGCCCAGCCTGCGGAAAAAAGACACATTCGGCTGTTGAATATTGGCTATGAATTTAGTTGCATTATATTGCTTCACAGTCCTCATGGCCTCTTTGACTAAAAGCCTTCCAGCATGGGAATCGCGAGATTCCTTGCTCACAGCCAGCCGGCTTCCTTGCCACAAGCCATCTCCTTTGGGAGTTACTCGAACAGTGCCCACAATTCGCTCTTTTTTCTGGGCCACCAGATGGATACTATACCCATCTTCCAGGTCCTGGTCGGATTCTGGGAAAAGGGCCTGCTCGCTAACAAAGACCTGCCTGCGGATGGCATATGCTTCTTGTAATTCCCGTTCATTTCTGGCCCGATGACAGACAATGCCCATATCCTGACCCAACTCATACCAATGCAGGGCACTACATGCTCCGCACCTAACACATCCAGCCTTGCTTAACCGGCTGTTAAGGCCCTTACTATGCAGTATACCAGCCACACATTCATATATCTGGCTCATGAGCTCTGCTGCTGGAGGCTGTCTATCCTGCAATCCAGAGCCGGCAATTGGCCTGAAAGGAACTACAAAAGGGTACACACCCAAACCAGCAAGGAACTCACTGCCTTCTACTACTGATTGAGCAGGCTCACCTAAACCGACCAGCAAAAAACTGCTCACTTGATTAGCTCCAAAAACATGTACTGCTTTTTGCCAGGCAGATTCATACCTGTTAAACCCGATTTCTGCTTTAGCAGGAGCAAGCCTATGCAAAGTATGCAGATCAAAACTTTCTATATGGATACCAACAGTATCCACCCCAACTGCCTTAAGTTCATCCAGGAGAGATAAATCAGCCGGGGGCAAAAATTGAACATGGATTGGCAGCATGGTACTGGCTTTAACAGCTTGCACTGCCTTGATTAACTGCATGATTTCATTGCCTGCAGGGTTGCCTGCACCTGTAGTCAACACTACATGGGTCACCTCGTCCAAGGCCTGTGCGGCTTGGGCCACTTCTGCCAATTGAGCTGGAGTCTTGGTTGCTGTAGTCTGATTACAGGCAAGACTGGTCTGGATCGCACAAAATGCACACTGCTTGTCCTGCAGCCAGTGCCTGCAGGTTTGCTCTACTGTACTAGCCAGGCAGTCACGTCCATGGAGCAGGGCAATTTTATTGTAGGCTATACCCTCCTGGGTCTGATAATCATAGAAACCTGGACGGGGAATTTCTTTTATTAATCCCAGTTCACGGCCTTGCTGAACTATAGCCAGCTGGTCAGCATGGTAGCGCAGATAATATTCAGAGTTTGAAATATATGGACCAGCCATGGGGATGTTCACTGCTACTCCATTGAGATCAAAGAACTTGCCTTGGGCAGGACCTGCACCACCATTCCTGCCCAGGAATTTGCTGTCTGCTCTAAGTCCCTGGCTTTGTAAATCTGTGACAAGTTTACGGATATGCATACTAAAATAAATTGCAATAAATTAAAGTTAGCCTGCTTCTTAATCATCTGTATTAGCAAAAACAGGCTAACTTGTTTGGCAAATAATGCTATTTATAAAAGATCTTCAAGCTTCGGCAATCTATTCATTTTTCTTTTCTTGACAATTTTGGACATTTCACGAGGGACATCAGCCATTAATGCCCTGGACTGCTCCGCTGCTATTTCATAGTACTTTATAATACTATTTTCAATCTCTTTAGCTTTCTGAATTGCATCAGACAGATTATTAATATTTGAAGTGTCACTACTGAAGTGGAAGCTGTCCGAATCTAAATTAATAGCATAGCTGCCTTCTATAGCATCTGTAATTACGCTTATGTAAGTTCGATGCAGCTGTTTGGAGAACTTGCGGTTCTCTTTAGCCAAATTATTAAAAATATCAGCCTGGTCAGGAAATATTGAGGCTAGTCCTTCATAAAATTTAGCGCCTTTTTCCTCAATTTCTTGACTAAAGCTTACTGCTTCAGATGCAGTTTGCATTTGCATATAATTCCTCCTTACATCCACCTGTGAATACAGACCTTATTCCCTGTAAAAAAGCGTACCGCCTCTTTGCCTTGGGTATGCAGTATGCCGTAAAAAGAATCTCCTGCGCCACTGAACGGAAAAAAGGCCATGGGTGCGACAACCCCCACATTAATACCTATGTTGCCGCTCCGAGACTCATATTGAAACTTGCGGGCATCTCTGCCGCTGGCGGTAAAAATTGCATTGCCGTTCTGAAAGCAGTTCTCATTGCTGATTTCAATGGCCTCGTCTAAATCCTTGGCCCTGACCACGCTCATTGTGGGCCCGAAGATTTCTTCATGAATGCAGCAAGAATCCCGGGGCACATTTTCCATAATAGTTGCACCGAGAAAGCAGGTCTCAGGGTAGTCATCCTTGATTTTTGGTTTTCTGCCATCCACCCTAATTTTGGCGCCCTCTCTTTCTGCACACTCTATATAACTCAAAATATTCGCCTTCTTCTGAGGATCCCGTACAGGTCCCATCTGCACGGATTCATCCAGCCCGTTGCCGATAATGATATTTTTGGCAGCATTGCGCATTTCCTCCATAAACTCATTGTAAAACTTATCCCCGCCAACTATAATCAAAGTCTGTCCGGCCAGGCACCTTTGCCCGGCATTGCCAAAAAATGAAGTGAGCATGGCGCGCACTGTACCATTGATATTGCAATCCGGCATGACGGTAATCAGATTCGCTGCTCCGCCCTGGGCGATGACCCGCTTGCCTGTGCTTCCGCAGCCGGGATAAATCACGTCCCGGGCCGTGGGGGTAGAGCCAACAAAGGTCAAGCCCTGCACGTCGGGATTCTCAATCATGCCGCTGACAACTTCCCGGCCGCCATTGACCACATTCCAGACCCCAGGGGGAAAACCAGCTTCTTCAGCTAATTCAGCAACCTTCATCTGGGTAATGGGCACTTCACTGGAAGGCTTAATGACAATGGTATTTCCGGTAGCTACAGCGTAAGGCGCTGACCAAAGCGGAATCATAAACGGAAAATTAAAAGGGCCTATGATGCCAAAGACCCCCAGGGGCACCCGCAACAGATATTCATCAATCCCAGAGGCAATATCTTCAGATGAATCACCCATCATGAGCGTTGGGATACCACAGGCCACCTCTACATTTTCAATGCCCCTCCTGGTTTCGCCTCTGGATTCATCGATGGTTTTGCCGTGCTCTTGGGTCTGTACCCGGCTTAATTCTTCAAAATTTTCTTCCATAAGCTCCTTTAGCCTAAAAAGGTATCTGGCTCGAGACACAGGTGGGGTACGTCTCCAATCATGATGGGCCTCCTTGGCAGCGCCCACTGCCAGATCAAAATCGCTTCTGGTGCCTACAGCCACTTTGGCAATTACTTCACCATTCACAGGATTGACCACGTCCTTGATCTCTCCCTGGGGATCAACGAATTCTCCGTCAATATAATTCTTTACCAACGGGCAATCCTTGATTGGAGCATCTAAAATGGCCATTTTGTTTCCTCCTTAAATTTAACATTGCTATAAGTCTTTATTCTAATGTTCTGCTCATAGGACACTATAACATATTCCATAACATGATTTATTGTATTTATGAGATACCAAAACAGATCTGCTTTATAACATTAGCAGCAATATTGTATGTATTGTCTTGATTAGCTCTTCGAGGGTTAAACTCTGTTACATCCATGCCTAGTAGCTTTATGCCATTTAAAATATCATTACACAGCAAATTAGTAAGCTTATATATATGATTTTCTTTCAAACCGACATAATCTCTGAAGCGAACACCGTTGCAGGCGCTGTTAGCTCCTATGTCCATATCCAGGGAAAGATACAAATAAGGAGTGCTTATTCTTTTAAAAATTGCCTTTAATCGATTTGGATTTAATACAAAATCTTGCTTTGTAATTATCTTTACACCATTTTCAACAAGGTAATAATAAGCGGATAAATAGTTCTTAATCCTTTTGTCTTTAATACGAGATACTCTCTTTGACGGAAAATCGCTAACACCTATGATATATATATTCTTAGGATTAACTATATTCTCTTTAAGCATATAATATACAAACGAACTTGCATTATATGAATTAGTTCTATTATATATTAATGGGTCATGTCTATCATAGATGCTATTAGGATTATTATCTATATCATAGTATATAGCATCAGCTATACAAGACATCGGAACTCCATCAGTATGACTATCAATTATTACTAAGGAAAGATCATCCTTGCCGTAATATTCTGACAATGCTCTAATAGATCCTCCAGCTAAAGAATGGTCTACACCTATCATGCAGGGAATATTGGGCAGAATCTGATTATAAACAGCATCATGGACATATTGAGCATATTCTCTGCATCCGTCACCATCAATAAACTTTACAAATGATTCTGCGTTTAATGCAACTGGATCAGTAACCTTTGGCACAGGTCTCAGCCAATCAGGTATATCTAGAGAGCCAAGTTCACTCCATGCTTGCCCTGCAATCTCCTGTCTGAGAATATCCAAGACAGGATAATAAGGATCATCAATTAGGCCCTGATTAAAGCTGGATAGTTTTTCTTGTATGGAATCGTATTTTTCATCGCAGTCTAATGCACATCCCAAAAAAGAAATTGAATTAGTACAATCCATGGCAATAATAATTATAAACACAGCAAGATAAATTTATAAACTCTGTCAATTGCTGGCGCACTAAGCAAAGAAAGCATCCCTGGCCTTCTTCAATTGCTTGATATTCTCTAAGGGCGAATTAGGCGCAATCCCGCAGCCAGGTGTCAAAAAATGGGTGCCATTTTCCAGGGCTGTGATGGCCTCCTGGTAACAGGCTTCTGGAGTGCCGCTGAACAGTGTGGTTGCCGTAGCTACATTGCCAAAGACCTTTACTCCAAACTGATCTGCTGTCAGCACTGCCTGCTTCATGTCCGCCTTTTCTTCGATACTGATCCCTGTCACTCCTGTCTCGCACATCATGGCAATAATAGCATCAGTGTTGCCGCAGATATGCAAAACCAGGGGGCCTTTGGCCTTACTGGCAATCTCTGTGATCATGGGTTGTACAAATTTCTTCCAGGAACGGGGGCTCATCATGGCCGGACCAGATGTGGGCTCAGCCATAACATAGTAGTCAGCTCCATTATCAAAGGCAAAATTGATAGCTGCCAGCATGGCTTCCTTGGTCACATCCAAAACCTGCTGCACCTGGTCAGGCTTTTTAAAGGTCCATTTCATGAATTGTTCAGTGCCCACCAGGTTGGCCGCGCAGGTAAAAGCACCTTCAGATTCACCAAATATAGCCATTTCCTGGCCTACCTGTTCCTTTAAGATGTCAAACTGCTCTTTGTAAGCCGGGAACCTGCCCCTTTGCAGCAAATCAGAAGGCAGTTCCAATTTGTCTAAGGATTCAGCATAAGGATGAGACTTGATTGAATATTGTCTGTCGATCTTGACCTCTCCAAGCTCGCAGCCCATGGCTTCGCTCAGGGCAGTGATGTCCCAGCCCATGGCCTTGACCCATTCAAATCCGGCATATTTGGCACCTGCTAAAGCCAATTCAGTCATCGCCTGGGGATCATGATCAGCCTTGGGGCGTTCGGCCCCGCATTTCTTCATCAAATCCACCACCCCATAGGTGGTAGTGCAACCTACAGGCGTAATATCCACCTCTTTGCCCTGCAATCTATCCATGAACCTTTTTTTCAAATTCACAGAAAATTCTCCTTGTCTTGATTTTTGTCTTTTAAATCCCATACGAACTAAACAGTGAGATGGGCATGCAAAACTTCTGGGTTGTCTAACAATTCCTGACTGCTCGCTGTGCGGGCTATTATACCCTTGTTGGACATCAGGTAATGTCTGCTGGCAATATCCAGGGCCATGCGGTAGTTCTGCTCAACAATCAACAACGTTATCCCGCATTGAATACAATAGTGTATGATATCTGAAACCTTTTTGACCATGAAGGGGGCCAGCCCTTGTGATGGTTCGTCCAGGATGATAATATCTGGATTGCCCATCAATGCCCGGGCAATAGCTAATGTCTGCTGCTCCCCTCCACTGAGGGTAGAACCGTTTTGCTTGCGTCTGTCTTTTAAAATCGGAAACTGCTCGTAAATTGTTTCCAAGTTCCAACCGCTGTTTTGTGCTCCTTTTTTTTCAGCCACCAGCAAGTTCTCCTCCACGTTCAAATTCGGAAAGATATCCCTCTCAGCAGGCACATAAGACACCCCTAAATTTGAAATTTTGTGCGGAAGCCATGCAGTGGTGTTCTGCCCTTTAATCACAATTCTGCCTGATTTTGGAGGAACAAGGCCCATAATTGACCGCAGGGCTGTAGTCTTGCCCACACCGTTGCGCCCAAGAATGGACACTGCTTCCCGCTTTTCTATATACATAGACAGGCCCTGGATTAAATGGCTGTTCTCAATATAGGTATGTATATTCTCCACATCCACTATGTGCTTAGTATTATTCTGTTCCAAGATAAGCCTCCTTGACATCCTCATTTTGTTTTATCTCAGAAGGAGTGCCCTGAGCAATAATTGTTCCCTGGTCCAGAACTGTTATATAATCGGATATACCCATAACTACATCCATATCATGCTCGATAAGCACAACAGAAATCTCCGATGATAACTGCTTGACCAATTCTGTAGTGCGTCTGGTTTCAGCAGGAGACATGCCGGCTGTTGGTTCATCCAAAATCAACAGCTTGGGGTCTGAACAAAGAGAAATCCCTACTTCCAGCACTCTCTGGTCGCCATGGGCCAAATTCATAGCCAAGGCTTCTGATTGGAGATCCAGGCCGATTCTCTTCAAAATATCCCTTGTATCTTCCTGCACCTGCTGCAAACTGTCTTTGCGGGAAAACATCCTTAAGGAGCCCCCGACTCGGAGTTGTCTTGCTATGCGTACATTCTCGAATACGGTCAAATCTGGAAAAATACTTGTGATTTGAAATGTACGGCATAGCCCTTCCTGGACTAAAAAACATGCTGATTTATGGGTGATATCTTGACCATTAAAGACAATCTTGCCCGAACTTGGAGGAATAAGCCCGGTTATTAGATTGACTAAAGTTGTTTTACCTGCTCCATTTGGTCCTATTAAGGAATGCAATTCACAAGGGTTAAGCTTCAAATCCACATTATTCACAGCCTTAATGCCGCCAAAATGTTTGCAAAGACTTTGGGTATAAAAAAAATTATTCATTCCTCACTCCTTTTTAACCAGCATAAGTGAGGTTAAACCTGCTACACCTCTGGGTAGAAACAATACCAGCAGAATTACTAAAGCCCCAACATAGAAATGCCAATAGACCGTGACTGTACTTAAATAATCCTCAAAGAAAAGAAAAATAGTTGCTCCGATAAACGCCCCCCAAAGTGACTGTATGCCTCCTAAAAGGACCATCATCAATACGCCTGCACCAGCAAAAACTGACATGGTTTGCGGAGCAACATAACCTTTATAAAGTATAAACAAAGCACCGCTTACAGCAGCAAATGAGCAGCACAGGACCCAGCCTATAAGCTTAAATTTGAGTACATTAATTCCAATAAAAGATGCCCTTTCCTCATTTTCACGGATAGCCTCTAAAACAGCACCAAATGGTGAACGGACAATCCTGCGCATAATGATAAAGCACAATATTACAATTAGTAATGTGAATAAATACATAGCAGCAGGATTACCTGTATTCCCGAACTTAATATTTGCAATGACGATATCCAGATCAGGCACACCCATTAAGCCATCGCTGCCCCCGGTAATGTCTAGTTGCCAGACCAGATAATAAAACATCATCCCAAAAGCTATTGTTAACAAGGCAAAGGGTAATCCCCCCAGCCGCATTTGGATAAAGCCTACTGGTGTTGCAATAGCTGCAGTGCCCACAACTCCTACAAGCATAGCCAGCCACAAAGACTCAAAAGCTGCATAAACAAGAAAAATACCTGTTATATACGCTGCGATGCCCAGATATGCGTTGTGCATAAATGAGACCCGGCCAATATATCCCAGCAATAAATCCAGGCTCATGGCTAACAGGCCATAAATCAAAATCTCGTTGGCCAGTCTTATATAAAAATTACTAGGCGCAGTATAAGGTATAGAAAACAAGAAAAGTAGCAATGCCATCAGGCCGACTATTTTATATAAACGCAAGCGCATTCCTTTTCCTTGCATAGCTGTACTAACACTCATACATCAACCCTACCTTCCCTCAGAATTCCGGTGGGCAATATTGCCAAAATCACAGCCATAAGCAAAAATACGATAACCATGGCCAGCTCTGTTATAAAAAATTCACACAAGCTCTGCACAAAGCCAACCAGAAAAGCAGCAGGTATAGTTCCTCGAAAACTGCCAATGCCTCCAATAACCAGGATTACAAAGGATATGACAAGCACTTCATGGCCCATCTCCGGATATACCGTATACAAAGGTCCAGCAATAGCGCCTGCGCTAGCAGCCAGAAAAGCCCCTAAAACAAAGGTGCCTATATGCACCAATCTCATATCCACTCCTAGCACCGAGATCATATCCGGTTTCAAGCTGGCTGCACGCAGAATCCTGCCGTAGCGCGTCTTGGCCAGGAAAAGAAGCAAGCAGCCGAACATAAACAGACTTAAAGCCAGAACAATCAGTCTATAGCCTGGATAAAAAAACCCGGCAAAGGATACAGGCTTGGTCATAAAGGCAGGCAGGTTAAAGTAGCGTGTTTCTACGCCCCAGAAATAACGGACAAGTCCTTCCATAACCAACATCAGGCCAAAGGTGATAATCAAAGTGTATACCAGGTGTCTGCCTCGGATAGGGGCTATAATCGTACGGTCCACAATAAGGGCAAGCAGGGCCACCAGCAAAGGAGCCAGGATCAATGCCAGAAAATAGTTCAAGCCGGTACCCAGCATGGAATAAAAGGCATAGGCCCCAAGTGCGTAAAAAGCCCCATGAGCCACGTTCAAAATGCGGCTCAGGTTGAATATTATGTTTAAACCAACAGCCACCAGCAGATATACCCCACCCAGTACCAAGCCGTTAAGTATGATGGTCACTAAGATGGTCAGATTCATATTCCCCACCTTAAATAAGAGCTAAAGTGTGGCAGCACAAATTTGATGGCCCAAATTGAGCCTTTTCAAAGGCTCAATTTGGGCTTACCGGTTTCCATGAACAGCTATTATTCTAATGGGCTCAATTCAAAAAATTCCTCCAATTCAAGCTTGCCATCCTTGATTATTAGGTTGCCTCTTTGAATGGTATACCAGGGGAAGCGGTGCTGGACCTGCATATAAATCTCTGCTCCATAAGGATTCTCTGGGGCCTTTTTGGCTTCCACCAAAAAGGCATCGTTTCTCATGCAGTTGTCTAGAGGTGATATGCGCACATGGCCATAAGGACCTTCAAAACTGACACCTTTCAAGCTCTCAGCAATAAGTTCCGGATCAGTGCTGCCCGCCCTTTCTATGGCTGTAAACAGATTCATGGCTCCTACATAGCTGTGGGCTGCTGCTGCCGATGGTATCAGGTCATATTTTTCATGGAACCTCTTGGACCACTCTTTGGAGATTGGACTGTCCACATCCCAGACCCAATCGCCTGCTGCCACAAGGCCAATGCAGGCTTCGCCGCAAGCCTGCAACGCCTGGGGGCCTGGCAAAGCTCCAGATACGATTGACTGGCTCATTCCAGCCTCGCGAGCCTGTTTGACAAATGCGGGAATAACATCGGTAATGAAGCCTATGTACACAGCGTCAGCGCCAGAGGCCATGATCTTGGTGATATAGGCTGACCAATCCCTAGTGCTTGTCGGGGCCTTGTCGAACTTCTCATTGACAACATTAATGTCGTTTGCCTTGGCCAGTTTAATAAATCTCTCAGCCACATCATGACCCCATGCATAATCATGCACCAGGACATAATAGCTTTTGTCCTTTAACTCCGGGGAAGAGAGAATGCCCATGACATTGGCTCTGGAAGTCTGATCGTTGGCCAGCTGTCCAGACCTGAAACACAGATCATGAATATTGTAAAATCTGGTTGTCATGACATGGGTGGTCACAAAAGGCACATTGAGCTTCTCGATATTCTCTGCGATTGCCAGGCCGACCCCACTGGAAAACGCCCCCAACAGGGCTACGACATTATCGTCATATACCAGTTTTTCAGCCTTGCTCACAGCCATGGCCGGGTTTATTTGTGTATCCTCTGTAAACAGTTTAATAGGGCGTCCCAGTAAAGTTCCTTTTTCTTCAGCCGCCATTTCAATCCCAAGCTGGATTTCCTTGCCACCTTGGGCCACAATGCCGGTTAGCGGGGTAATAATCCCGATGTTGACAGACTCTGCAGCCTTGGCTTTGCTTGCAAAGCAAAAAGCCAAGGTCAAAAAACACAACCCAAAAATTGCCATTGAGCGTTTCATAATTCAGCCCTCCTGCTTTTTAGATAACCATCCCAAAAACCTGGTTCACATGCTCCATTTTTTAGCACATAAGGACCACCTCCTATTGCTTTAGCTGTTTAGATTGCCCAATAAATACAGGCACAAGTCTGCCTGTATCAATGTGTTTGCAAAAAGTCTTTTTTGCAAACACAGAGGACAGAAAAATCAATGAATTATAGTCCCCCTGTTTTTAACCATTGCCTGATTTATGAGTTTTTGCATTTGCATCTGTACACTGGGCAGTCAAAAGTTCTTTAGTAATAGACTGTTTTTATTGACTATATTTAAGTCTCTGACCGTCTGAGTTCATATTTGTCTTATCAGCCTAAATTTATTGCCTTAACCTTGAACGTTGAACGTTGAACTCTCAAGCTGTACACCATAATGAGTTTAATGTTTGACCTCTATTGCCTGGTTAACCAATTCAGTCAGATCTTTCATTTCCATGCTGCTTCCAGTACGCCGGATGCCTTCGTTCAGGTTGTAATGACAAAAGGGGCAGATGGATACTATCTTATCAGCGCCTGTTTCTTCAGCTTCCTTGATCCGGTAGCCGGCATTCTTGGCAGCCCATTCACCATAGCGGGTCATCACGCCGCCCCCTGCCCCACAACAAAATGCATTGCTGCGGTTACGGTCCATCTCCTGAAAATCTATGCCAGGTATGGCTTGCAGCAATTCCCGGGGCTGTTCGTACAGACAACGGCTTTCATCTGCTTCCACAAAGGCGCCCTCCCAATACTGAGAGCCCTCTGTATCCACAATGTAGCGAATCATATGCCTGCCTGTGTGGCAAGGATCATGATAGGTGACTCTCCAAGGCAGTTCATTTTTCAGCTGCAATCTGCCTTCCTGGTAGAGCCGATGCAGCAAATCAGCGGTATGAATAATCTCAATGCCTTCCAGCATTTCTTCGTATTCCGCAGCTCGGGGATAGTCCTTGCTAAAGGACCGGAAACACCCAGCGCAGGAAGTGACAATGGTCTGCACCCCGCGCTGATCATGAAGCCATTTGAACAACTGCAGATTCTGCTCAGCTACCCGCTGAAAAGTATCTGCATCACCTATCCTTAAAGATGTGGAGCCGCAGCAAACCTCTTTTTCTGCAAGCACTCCGAAATCCAGGCCCAGCTTTTGAAAAATCTCAGCTGTGGCTACAGGTACAGCCCGGGCATTAATGTTGAAGGCCCCAGTGCAGCCGATATAAAACAAAATCGGGGCGGATTCCTTGTTCAGATCCTTGATTGGTTTGCCAGACTTCTTAAAAGGTCTAAGCCATTCCGTGCGCATCCGCCTTGGACCCTGATAAGGATTTTCATAGTTGCGCATGGATTTAAGCAATCCATCGTGCAAAGCTAGTGGAGCAGCCCCTCTTTGCACGGCTTCCCGGCGCATAGCCTCTATCACTTCTGGAATATGCGGTTTATAGTCGATTTGGCATTGATTTTGACAACCTCCACAAACAGTGCACTTGTAGATGTCATCCAGCAAGGCTGCATCAAATTCCAATTCTCCACTGCTCAGACCCCGGGCAAAAGCAGCTTTGCCCTTGGAAGAAAAGTTGCCCTCAAACCCAAACTCCTCCCCAGCTGGACAGATTGTTCTGGCTTGAGGAGGGTATGTATAGGCCAGCTTGCAGGTACCACAGGCAGTGCAGCGCCAAAAATAGTGCTCCAAATCCTTAAGTGTTGGCAGATCCCAATTCATGCTACCCTCCAAACGTTAAATATCATTGATATATGTAATCTATATGCCCAGTTTGCCAGGATTCATTATATTGTTAGGATCTAAAGTGGATTTGATCTTTTTCAGCAGTGAAAGGTATCCTGGATGTGCTCTGGCATTAATCTCTTTGGCAAAATCCACAGGGGGTTTATAAGGCATGCCGCCATGGTCTAAATCCACCTTCAAACAATCTACAATGGCCTGCCTGGCATTCTCTACTGCTTCAGGTTTTTGTTTATCAAAGGGGATCATTGCCCGCAGCATCCCGTAGTGAACCCCTCTATACATGCTGACCCGCACCGCTGGCGATAGATTGTGCTCTATAAGAATCTTCTTCCAATCGTTATACACAGGGGCCCATTTCTTGGCCGGGGTAAAAGTCCCTGGCCAGGAAATGCCTGCACCTCCCATCTTGCAATAATTCTTGGTGGATCCTACTATCTGGCTGGGCAGCTGGGTCCTGGCCCGTAAGGCCTCTTCCGGGTATTCTGTGACCTTGACTGAAGTGCCCTTTTTCTTTTCCTCCTCTACCACATTCTGCCAGATCTCCTCCCTGGCCTCTTTTTCTTTTTCAGTATGGGAGTTGGTCACTGCAAAGCTGAACCACTCGGGTTGATCTTCAGGCTTGGCACGGTATGGATAAGGGATGGGCACTTGGGCCAGCCACCAGGAAACTGCGGTCAAATCATCACAGATCTCATAGTGGCTTAAATTAAGCATGTAAGAGTACATGTCCTCAATATTTGCGCAGGATACAGTGAATACCTTCAAAAGCGGGGGGATTGGGTGTACACCCAGTCCGAGCTTGGTCACAACCCCGGTGCTGCCCAGCCAGCCTTTAAACAAACCATCCAGCTTGGGCATGGGCAAGGTGCTGTGCCAGGCCTGCTCATTAATTGCACAAGATCCAACCCGCACCAGTTCCCCGTCAGGCAAAACCACCTCCATACTGGTTATATCCTGGCTGTTAAGTCCATAACGGGCGCTAAGGCCGCCAATGCCGTGGGATATTGCACAGGAAGACGCAGATGAGGAAGGAGGCCCTACCGGCCAACTAAAACGCAGGCCGTGCTTATAGAGTTCTTCAGCAAGCTGGGCATGGGAGACCCCTGGCTCAATCACTACATAATGAGCCTCAGTATCCAGCTCCAAAATACGATTCATCCTTTTTAGATCCATCAGGATCCCGCCTTGTTCCGGGATGGTCAGCCCGCCAATATTGGTACCTGCAGTATAGGGTATTACCGGGATCTTTTCCTGGTTGGCAAACCTGAGTACTTCCTGGATTTGCTCCACATTTTCCACCAAAATCACATAGTCTGGCATCTTGGGCTGGACAAAGGAAAGGTCATAGGAATAAGCATAACGTATATGCGGGGCTGCAGTTGCGTTTTTTTCTCCGACTATTGAAGACAGTTTTTGCAAGACGCGTTCATCAACGGCAGGATCGTTTGGCATGTAACTCATGACTTTACCTCATTGTTTTTGTAGATTATTGCTTGCAAGCAACTCCTCCTGGGCTTCTTTTTTTTGCTGCAAGGCAATTAAACCTTCTTCAACCTCTTGAATATGCTTGAGCATCTCTTGGCTGGCTTTATATGGATCCCGCATAGACAAGGCCTGGTATATATTCTTGTGGGCAATATATACCTGCCTGGAAAATTGAATATCTGGATGAAGAGCATGCTTGATATTTAGCAGGGCATTTTGCATGGAATCAACTATAAAGCTTAATAGCCTGTTTTGTGTTATTAAAGAGATTTCCCTATGAAATGAAATGTCCAACTCATAGAAAAAATGGCCGGAATCCAAATGCTGTTTGGTTTCCTGCAGATTTTCTGCCAAACGCATAAGGTCAGAGTCCTCAATCTTAGGGGCCACTATCTCTACAATCCTTGGTTCCAGCATGCTTCTGAGCTGAGTAAATTCATGGATGGATGGATTTTGAAAAAATATGAAATTAAACAGACTCTCCCGGGCAATATCTGCACCAACTTCACAAACAAATGCGCCACCTGAAACACCTTGCTTTATCTGCACTAAGCCCAAGGCTTCCAATGCTCGCAAGGCCTCTCGCACAGAGGCCTTGCTCACTCCAAACTTCTGAGCCAGTTCTTTTTCTGAAGGCAGACGGTCCCCAGGCTTCAATTCCTTGCTCAAAATTGCCTGACGCACCTGATCGGCAATATTTTGGGAAAGTCTTGAAAACTGTATTGTTTCAAACATATAAAATTGAATCCTGTTCTTATCTTTATAAGGTTCTGGAAAATAATCTAAAACATCTAGGTTCCGCCTTAAACCTGCATATGCAGAAAGGTAAATATGAAATTTTATAGCTTTCTAGCATTAGCAGAGCAGGCTGTCAACAAAAAATTTAAATTTTAAAACATCAGATCTTTTAAAATTTTATTTGACTTTCTACTTGATGGTT
Source organism: uncultured Desulfohalobiaceae bacterium (assembly GCA_964562725.1). Classification (GTDB taxonomy): domain Bacteria; phylum Desulfobacterota; class Desulfovibrionia; order Desulfovibrionales; family Desulfothermaceae; genus CAZBUB01. Next base: position 24,717 of record CAZLUR010000013.1, read on the forward strand.
GGTAACATCCAAAACAAGATATAATTCAACATATTGAAATTTATTTATTTTTTTGAACAGCATACATAACTTGAGAGTTCAACCTTCAAAGTTCAACGTTCGAGGTTTTAAACTGCTTTTGCTTAAAATTTTAATTAGGTTTTAAGAGAGGTCTTGTTATGGGCATTACTATTGACGGTTGGAAATGTATCGGTTGCATGGCATGTGAAATGGCCTGCGGATATCACAGGGATGAGGGGTTTGCTTTTCTTTCCTCCTGCATTGTTTTGTATCGTTCCAGGGAAAAAGTGGATTATTTTGGAGTATTATTAAAGTCGGCTGAAGATGAACTGGTAATTGCCAGGCCGGACAAATCAGAGGTAAAGAAAGTCGGTGCAGCCGGGCAGGAATCCAGCAGCCAAGACCAGGGTGACAGCGCAGCCAAGCCCATGCTGCTTAGAGAGGCCTGTGACCTATGCCAGGAAATGCAATACGGACCACTGTGTATAAAGTTTTGCCCTGTGAACGCCATTAGCCTTGATTAGGGAGGATTATGACCATGGATTACCTAGCAGCTGACAAAATTCTCATCATTGATCTGGCTTCAGGTGAAATAACTGAAGATGAATTAGCAGAAGACCTGGTGGCAAAGCATATCGGAGGTGCTGGAATTTGTAAGCACCTCTACCAAACATACGCTGACCAAGAACCAGTGGTCATAGGTACAGGCCTGCTGACCGGAACTTTGTGCCCTGGTTCAGCAGCAGGGATAATGACCGCCAAGAGCCCTAGAACCGGTCAGATCGCCCACGCCCCAATCACTTTAAAAGTGGCTATTGAATTGAAATATTCCGGCTTTGACTACCTGGTCATCAAGGGCTCTTCTGCAAATCCTGTTTTGCTCTGGCTGCACGATGGCGTAGCCGATATCATGGACGCCTCGGATGTCTGGGGCAAAGACACCTGGCAGACTACAGACCTGTGGCGTCAAAACCTGGGCGAGGACATAATCCAGACTATGGTTATCGGCCAGGCAGGTGAATCCGGCTCCAGCCTGGCCCAGATTATACTCAACTACTGGGCCAGTGCTGACCGCTTCGGTTTTGCAGGGATATTTGGACAAAAAAGACTCAAAGGGATGGCCATGCGGGGCATGGGCCTTTTAGAGATAGCTGATCCGGATGGCTTTGTGCAAAAAAGCCTGGATCTGCTTACAGAGATCAAAAAAGGACCCCTGGCTGAAAAGTCCGGTCTGGCCGAAATTGGCGTCGCCCTAGGAGATTCGGATTTCAAGGACTGGCTTGCTCCTATGGTGCATCGCCATTCCGCCTGCTTCAACACGCCTTACGCCTCCAACTCTTTTGTCTTTTTGGATGAAGACCCCTCCAAAAAACAACTCCCTGATAGTACCGAACCAGGCTTCTTACTCACTGATGTACAAGCAGTGTTGGATTTTAAAAAGTTAGGACTTGCTGCTGAAGATGCCTGCCGCATCCTGAAAAGCTGCGCCCAAAAAGGCCTTGATGCCTCGGGCCTGGCTGCTTTGGCTGCAGAAAATGGTTGGTCGGCCCGCTCTGATATAGAGCAGGCTTTGCAGAAAATAAGCACAGAAGCGGTTAATTTAAGCTCTCAGGATGTTTTCAGCCCTTGGTGCCCGAATCAGCCGATTTTTGGAGAATTTGAAACTGGCAAAGACCCAGAAGCCATGAAAAAATGGTGGGAGCGCAGACAGGCAGTAGCTTATCTGTTTGGGATACATCCCTTGTTTTCTGTCATGTCTCCAGAAATCACTGAAGATGCTTTGCTGGAATTAGCCAGATTGGGCACTGAGTTGGACCTGGACCAGGATACTTTGGATCGGGCTGTGGATTATCTGCAGTCTTAAATACCTTATAGGATGCAACTGCAAAAATTCAAAACGCAGAGGGCAGGCCTTAGTGCAAGGCCAGACAACCAGGCAGTATATTATAATAGCCGCATTTATGCCCTGGAGAATCCTATGGCCCCGCGCATTGCCATCTATACTGGAACCGGCACTTCTCACTCCTGGCTCTGGTTTGTGGATCTATGCAACAACTGGGGTTATTATCAACTAATTTTATTGGATGAAGCAGATATCCAGCAGGGCCTTTTGCAGACAGAGGACATACTGGTCATCAGCGGAGGGGACACTTTTGCTGTGGCAGGGGCCCTGGGCAGCCTAGGTGCAGCCCGGATCAAAGACTTTGTACAACAAGGAGGGATTTATGTCGGCTCTTGTGCCGGAGCCTATCTGCCAATGCACTCCTCAAAGCCCCTGCTGAACGAATTCAACTTCTTACAAGTAAAAATAACCAACCTCAGCAAGCAATTGCCTAACACCCTCAGATTGCACCATAAATCTTATGCATGTTACGGGTGCGATTTTATTTTTCATCCTGTCCGGGACGAGGTCTTGCTGGACATTGATGATCCAGGCCAGGCATATGGACCCCATCCCCAGCAGCTTAATGCACCTTTGTATGGTGGTCCGGCCATGATTGCTCCGGATACGGCTCAGGTCTTGGCCAAGTATTCTGGATTCACACCAAAGACCACCTTTGTTGTTGATCAAGAATTGGCTGCCAAGACTATTTTAGGCCGGGATGCAGTAGTTAAGATGGATTTTGGCTCAGGGACCTTTTACCTCTTTGGCCCGCACTTTGAACACCCTCACTACCCCCAGGCCAATAATTTTATGCGGGCCTGTATAGACCAGCAGCCCCGCCAGGATGGCGCCCTTAGCTCAAGGCGCACCCCCTGCTGGAGGCAAGACCCTGCGCAAGTTGTTACCGGGCAGGAATTTAATAAGACTTTTCTGGGTTTAAAAAGGGAAGTCAGCAATTCACGAATCATAGCATCAGGCCTTGACCAATTCAGTATATACTGGCGTATAGGGCATAAAGTTTATGAACCGGAAAAAATACTGGTCTATCTGGAAAATATCTGGGGCAAATTAAGCTATCTGGAAAAGTGCAGGACCCTTGTTTTCCAGCAAATACAAGCCAGTCTGTTGCTCAGGATGGCCAATGACTTGACCTTGGGCCTCAGAAAGCTGAAGCAGGCAATTGATGCAGGTCTCGAGACTGAAACCCTGTTTACCGACCTGTTCTGCATCTTGAAAAATTTTGCCAGGCAGATTCTCCAAATCTATTTTAGGACCCTGTACACACTTCAGGAGAGTCATTAGAAATCTTTTCTATTGCCCTAAAAGTACGCAAAATGCCTCACATATTGCCAATCAGAATCCAAATCCCGTGTTAATAAAGACTTTTCAGGAGCCAAACTTGAAAACTAATATCAGGTCAAGATTGAACAGCCCCAGGGCAGCACTTTTGCTTGTTTATAGCAGCATGCTGATCATGAGTATATTATTTTTCTTGATAATGCCCCAAAAAGCCTGTTCAGCAGCTGACCAAGACTATGGGTCATCCTGGTTCATCAAAATCAGCGATTACACAAAAGGCATCCATGGCAGGCTGGCCTGCCAGGAATGTCATGGAGACATGCTGGAAAACGACCAGGAGCATCCTGATCCGGACCGGGAAGACTTTCTACAGCGCAGCGCACTGCGCAGTTTTGATTATGAAAAATGTAAGCGTTGTCACGAACTGGCTTATGAACGCTATCTTCAGGGAGGGCATGCCAAAGCGCTGCAGGAAGCACAAGACGCAAACACTGAAAGCCTTTTACAGAACAAACCTGAAGAAGAATTGGCCCCTAACTGCGGGCACTGCCACAATGTGCATATAGACCAGCCCGGCTTGGACAGAATACAGATCGGGCGCAGGCAAGCAACTGTCTGCGCTAGCTGCCACCCTGAACACCTGCAAACCTATCTGAAAAGCACCCACGGCAAAATTGCCCTAAACCTGGGAAATCCAGACGGGGCCTTTTGTACGGACTGCCATGGAGCCCATACAAACCATGCCCTTCAGGATCAGGAGGCCAACCTCCGGGCATGCCGGCGTTGCCACAGCCAGGCAGGCCTCGGCTTTACCGATATAATCATGCACAGCCCCATGGATCAGGCAGCCATCCTGGGCACGAAAAATCAGGACAAAATTCAAACAGCGCATACTATTATCAACATTGTCAGGACGTTGTTTATTGCCTTTGTTATCCTTGTGCTTAGCTTGTTCTTGCTGCATACCCTTTTATCTTTCCTGCGGGAAGCCCACCAAAAATTGAGGAACAAATAAGATGGCAGTGCAAAATTACGCTGTAGAGGAACATGTTCGTTTTTCCCTTTTCCAGAGGGTCTGCCACTTCCTGGTTATGATCGGCTTCATAGGCTTGGCTATAACCGGGCTGGGCTTGGCCTTCAGCGCATATTCCCTGCCCAAGGCCGCTGTCTGGTTGATGGGCGGTCAGGCTAATGCTGCCTTCCTGCACAGGCTGTTTGCTCTGTTGACAATCCTGGTGGTCTTTATTCATGCTTTATGGTTTCTGTATTATAAATTTGTGTTAGGTAAAACGTTCAGCAGCCATGAAACTATTATCTTTCAACGCTATGATCTGACCACTTTTGGCCAGAACATCATGTATTTCCTGGGCAAACGTGCTCACCCTCCTGATTTCTACCGCTACACATATTTTCAAAAACTATCCTACTGGGCATTGTTTCTGGGTATGATTTCCATGGGCATTACTGGACTCCTACTGATGTATCCAGAATTTTTTACTGGATTTTTACCTGGCTATATTATTAACATTGCCCAGGTCCTCCATTTTTGGGAAGCGATTTTGGCAATAACCTTGAAACTTATTTTCCATTCCCTCCTGGAACATCTACGCCCCAATATTTTCCCCATGGATAAAAGCATCTTTACAGGGCAAAAACCTGCATCTGTCCTGCGTCACGAACACAGTGCCGAATGGGAAATGCTTTATGGTCAAAAGGACTAAACTCATGCTGCTTATGCATAGCACATTTCAAAGGGTATTACGTTCCATGTCCAGACTGAAAATGCACTCATTTATGAAGATGATCCCGGCAATAACTTTTTTTTGTGTTTTATGCAGCACGACAGCTTTTACAAAAAGCATGCCGGCCATGGAAAGCTCCTTGATTTTTAAAGAAAACAACAATGAACAGACCTGTTTTCCATGTCATCGCCAACATAATTTACAGACCAATGAAGGCGTGATTTCTTCCAGGGCCTTTTGTCTGGACTGCCATGCAAGAGAAGATACCCTGCGGAAAGTCCAGGGTCAGGAAGTATCATTGCAGGTGCCCCGGGAGGCTTTTGCAGACAATCAACACCAATATATTGCCTGCGTGGAGTGCCATACTGATGTGGCGCGTTCCCCGCATCAATCTGCTCAGGACATAGCCTGTCTGGATTGTCATCATATCCATAGTCAGGGCAAGACCCATCCCCCGCATCTGCGGGTCAGTTGCCAGGCCTGTCATTTTGCAGGCCAAGCCCTGGAATTGGATCAGGAACAAGACAAAGTCGTCTTCAGCCGTTTTGATGCAGATGGTCAAGCAATCAGCCTGGCCGGCCACGAGACTACTGATCTGCAGGACCAGACTTTTTGCCAAAAATGTCATTTCCAGGGCAACAAACTAGGGGCTGCGGCCTCTGTTTTGCCGGGCAAATCTGTTCTTTGCCTGCCCTGCCACAATGCCCCTCTCAGGGTAGGTTCTGCCTACGGCCTGTATTGGGGACCGCTATTGGTAGCAGTATTCGGCTTCCTGGCCATGTTCAGCTTATGGTTCAAAGGATCCTTTGGCCAGGAGCCGCAGGGTGTGCACCAAAAACTGGTCTACATCCTGGAAGGTTTCTGGAAAACCATCTTCTCCAGACGGCTATACCCGGCTTTGAAAACAATTATTCTGGATATTATTCTGCAGCGCCGTATCCTGGAGCAAGGCGTGCAGCGCTGGCTCATCCATTCCCTGATATTTTTGGGCTTTCTGGGCCGCTTTGCGCTAAGTCTGTTCACTGTGCTAATATTCAATCTCTGGCCCGACAGTTCATTGGCAGAAATACTGGTCAATAAAAACAATCCTTTTCTGGCCATTGCCTATGATTTCCTGGGGTTTTGCATTCTAGCCGGAATAATCTGGGCTGGTATACTAAGATTTTTTATCAGGCCTTTGCACTTGCAGAGCAAAGAACAGGATGCCTTGGCCCTGTTGATAATTGGATCTGTGGTCATTGTCGGCTTTATCTTAGAAGGCATGCGTATCCTTTTGACTCAGACCCCCCATGATATAGCTGTATACTCTTTTGCTGGCTACCTCACAGCCCGCATACTGGATATCTTTTCCCAGTCATGGCAGTCAGCGTATGCAGCTTTCTGGTACCTGCACGCTGCCCTCTGGGCCTTGTTCATCATTTATCTGCCCTTTGGCAAGCTGAAACATATTATTACCACGCCCTTAAACCTGATATTAAGTCAGCAGGAAAAACATGAAGAGCGATAAATTCAAAGGATTATTATGTCCACACCAGACACCAACACTGAACAAAAAATGACAACTAATAAGAACACTAGCAGCGAGCACAACCCAGTAAACAATGAGCTGCAACAAACCTCTGCCCAGGATCAGACTGATAATCTAGCAAGCCAAACCAGAATCATCCCTGTAGACAAGCTAAGAATGAGCCTGATACGACAGCTGGATGCCTGTACTCTTTGCGGTGAATGCCTTAAATGGTGTCCAGTTTACGAACAAGACAATAGAGAAGATGTGATCCCTAGGGCCAAGATCCTTAATTTTTTACGCATAATCAAATCCCAGCATGGTTTTATTGCTCGATTTTTGCAAAACAAGATACGCAATAAAACTTTATTCTCACTTTTGCGCAAATTATTTCGACACCAAGACATAACTGAACAAGAGCTCAAATCTTTTGCAAGCAGCCTTTATGAGTGTTCCACCTGCGCCCAATGCGCTGTGGTTTGTCCTGCTGGTATAGATACGGTGGAGTTATGGGAAAACATCCGGGCACTTCTGGTGCATGCAGGCTATGGCCCCTTGGATAATCAAAAGGTTTTAGTCAAAAGCGTCAAGTCTTATGACAACCCCTGGCAGCAACCCAGGCAGGCCCGCACCAAATGGGCGCGAAACGCCAAGAAAAAAGGACTTATAACAGATACCCCGAGAGACATAAAAAAGACCAAGGGCAGTGTCCTGCTTTTCTTTGGCTGCACAGCTGTCTATAACTCCTATGTCCAACAAGTAGCCATCAACACGATTAACATCTTGGAAGCATTGGATATTGACTACGGCACCCTGGGAGGGTCAGAAAAATGCTGTGGCAGTGTTCTACTCAGGGTGGGAGATCCTGAATTCAGCCGCTTGGCTTCTCAGAATATAAATGAATTCAATAAGCTAAATATTAAGACCCTGATTACTTCCTGTGCAGGTTGTTATAAAACCATCAAACAGGATTATCCCAAAGTAGACCAGCTTAATTTTGAAGTATTGCATATCGTCGAATATTTAAACCGCTTGCTGCAGCAGGGTCAGATGCATTTTGCTCATCCTGTAAAACGTAAGGTGACCTATCACGATCCCTGTCATTTGGGACGAGTAGCCGGTGTGGTGCAAGACCCCCGTGAAATCATGCGCTCCATTCCAGGTCTGCAATTGATTGAAATGGAGAGAAACCGATTTTTTTCCCGGTGTTGCGGAGCAGGAGGAGGCGTCAAGGCTGGTTTTCCTGAAATTCAGGAGAAAATCTCCCTGCGCCGCATTGAAGAGGCTGAAGCCACCGGGGCTGATGAACTGATATCTGCCTGTCCCTTTTGTTTTGCCGGTCTGCAGGTAGGCATCAAAGCCCTGGACTCGCATTTGGTCATGAAAGACGTAACCAGCCTGGTGGCCGAAGCTTTGCTGGGCCAGGAACTGCAACCCAAGGCTGCAGGGCAAGACAGTCAGGAAAAAATTAAGCCCGTGCAGGAAACTGGCCAATGAACCAGAAGTATGTTTATTGGCCAGGATTTTGCCCATAAGAGGGTGGTGCCCTGCCCAGGGGCAGTCATCTTCGCAGGGCTTGCTGTCAATAAATACATAGAAGCCATAACCATGAGCTAAGGAGCAGTTATGCGTATTGTGCCCAGGATCATTTTTTGCCTTTTCTGTTTGCTCTTTTTTCTAGGGGGGATAAATGCCCAGGCCAAACCATTGAGAATGGCCTATCTGCAAAATGATATCCACCACCTGGCACTCTGGGTGGCCCTGGAAAAAGGTTTCTTCCAGGAGGAAAACGTGGATGTTCAAATTGCCGGAGCTTTCAATGCCGGGCCGGAAGTAATGTCCGCCTTTGCAGCCGGGGCCCTGGACATGGCTTATGTTGGCGCGGCCCCAACCACGGTAGCTGTAGCCAATAAGGCTACAGACGTAGTTATTGTGGCTCAGGTCAACACAGAAGGCTCTGCTGTAGTGGTAGGCAAGGATTCTGCCTTTGACTGCAGCTGCTCCAGCTGTCAGGAACTGTCAGCGCTCCAAGGCAAGACCGTGGCAGTTCCCGGTCATTCCACTGTACAAGACTTTTTGCTGCGCAAGGGCCTGGCTGAACAAGGTCTGCAGCCAAATGATGCCCACATCATGGTCCTCAAGCCACCGGAGATGATCAGCGCCCTGCGCAATAAACAGATAGACGCTTTTGTGGCTTGGGAGCCTTATCCTGCCAGGGCCAATACCTCCTGCGTAGGCTGCAATTTTAAGACATCTGCGGATATCTGGCCTGAACATCCCTGCTGCGCCCTTGTGGTCTCCAGGGATTATTTGCAGGCCAATCAAGAAGCCGTGCTGGCTGTGCTTCGGGCGCATATCAAAGGCACCAGATTCATTACTCAGAACCCGGAACAGGCGGTGCAAATCGGTGCAGAATTTAGTGGTATGGACCAGGAGACCATACGTCAGGCCCTGCACACAGTGCATTATACTACAGAGCTGAGCATCCAGGGTCAGCTGGAGTACGTCCGGTTTTTATCAGAGATAGGCTATATCAACATTGATGATCCAGAATCCTTTGTGCACAGACTCATAGACCCTGTATTGTTGGAAAAGATTTTGAATGAATGAACTGGACGCGCTTCATACCTCTGCTGAGCTTGCTCCTGCTCTGGCAGATCCTGGCCATGCTGGGAATCATTCCAAGCTACAAGCTGCCTGCTCCGTCTGAAGTCCTGTTGGGCTTAAAAGATCTGATCAGCTCTGGAATGCCACCCGGGCGTACCCTGCCCAATCATATCCTGTACAGCCTGTACAGGGTTGCCCTGGGCTTTGCCCTGGCAGCCTGTATTGCAGTTCCTCTGGGCATTGCTGTGGGCTGGTCATACCGCCTGCGTCAGGTCATGAATCCTATTATTGAACTCATCCGGCCTATCCCGCCCCTGGCCTGGATACCCATCTCGATTTTATGGTTTGGAATCGGCATCAAGTCTGCAGCCTTTATCATCTTCCTGGGCTGTTTTTTCCCGATACTGCTCAATACCATTTCCGGGGCCTTGTCTATTAACCCTATACTCATTGAAGCAGCCCGTACCTTGAATGCCAAAGATAAGCACATCTTTTTCAAAGTGCTTGTCCCAGGCTCTATTCCATCCCTCTTCACTGGATTGCGCATTGGCATGGGCATCGGCTGGATGACCCTGGTCGCCGCAGAGTTTACTGGAGTAAAGCACGGCTATGGCCTGGGCTACATGATTATGACTGCCAGGGATATCCAACGCGTGGACCAAGTCCTGGCCGGCATGCTGGTCATAGGTTTGATCGGCTTTTTTCTGGATTGGCTGCTGCGCACCCTGGAGCGCAGTCTGGTCAAATGGCAATAATTTTTGAACTAGGACCAAGGCCGCCCTGGCATCAAAAAAAGAGGGTCTATTAAATTGACTTTGCAGATAATTGGACTCAGCAAATCCTTTGCCTCGGAAAAACAGGGGCAGTACATACCTGTCATAGAGGCTGTCGACCATGTTTTAGCCCAAGGTGAGCTGTTGTCTGTGCTCGGACCCAGTGGATGTGGAAAAACAACCCTGTTGCGCATTATTGCAGGCTTGGATCAGGCCACTGCGGGCAGCGTAGTTTTGGAGGATCAACCGATAAGACCTTGTGATCAGCGCGTTGGGCTTATCTTTCAGGAGTTTGCTCTTTTCCCCTGGAGAAGCGCACTGAAAAATATTGAACTGGGCCTGGAGATCCAGGGCATAAAAGCAAAATACAGAAAAGAAGCTGCTATGGAGTACATCCAGGCCTTTGGCCTCAGTGGGTTTGAGCAGGCTTATCCCAAATGGCTTTCCGGAGGCATGAAACAACGAGTAGCCATAGCCCGTACTTTGATTACCAACCCCAAGCTGGTGCTCATGGATGAGCCATTTGGTTCCCTGGACAGCCAGACCAGGAATGATATGCAGGCTTTTTTGCTTTCCATCTGGTCCAAGCGCAGGGATACTATTATGTTTGTCACCCACAACGTTGATGAAGCAGTGTTTATGAGCGACAAAGTCTTGGTCTTATCACCGCGACCGGCTCGGGTCCTGGATGTAGTCCAGATAAATTTGGACCGGCCCCGGGACCGCACCAGCCTGGAGCTGAACCATATCCGGCGTAAGGTATTAAATTTGCTGAGCTTGTCTCGGACCTAGGCTTGTGAGGCTAAAGAAATGGCAGCATTATCCTTTATTTTCCTGATGCATTTTTAAGGCTACCTCAGCCACACGATGGCCCAGATTACATGCTGTTGTCTTGCCGAACTCATCCTGCTGATAGCCTTCAGGCAGCCCGCTCCAGCCGGTACCCCCAAAATGGGAGGTGCTGTGCCCGTCCCCGACAATGATCATGTCCTGGATCAGCATGGCCGCATGAATTGCATGGATGACAGTCTCCTGCCCTCCGTGTCTGAATCCGCCTACAGCCAAAGCCCCGCCCACCTTATTGCGCAGCAGCATGCCATTTCTGCGCAATGCCACGCAGCGGTCCAAAAAGGCCTTGGCCTGTGCTGTCATGATCCCAAAATAGACCGGACTGGCTACAATCAGACCTGCCAGGTCTTTGCTGCTCAGTATGTGCAGCAATTGCTGGAAGTCATCTTCCTGGCTACAGGTCAACTCAGACTGGCACACATCGCAGGCAATGCAGCCATTGATGCTCAGGTCAGCCAACTCAATCAATGCAGTCTCTATGCCTCTAGCCTCTTTTGCTGCCTGCAGGCAAAGACCCAGAAAATAACTTGTGGATTTGCCTTTGCGCGGACTACCTGAGATGCCAATGATTTTTGCAGACATTGTATTCCCTCCTTAAATGTCCAGCATCATCTAATTGCACACAATACCAGAAGCCATCATTGTGAATAAATTTATTTAAGGCTGTTCTAGTATTTTTAAACAATAAAAACGATTGCTTAGAAATTTCTAAAATCTTATTTATAAACAGTTCAACCGCACCTGCATGCGAGACGACCAATACCTGCTGATTATTATGTTTAGCTGCAATACCATGCATTACTTCTAGCATTCTATCTAAAACATCTTTTTCAGCCTCAGTTTCAACCCAGAAAGGTAATAATGGATATTCATCCGTGATTTCTTGCCATTTACTTCTGCCTTCTCTAAGTTTGGGTTCAGTTTGTATAACCAGGCCTTTTGCCTGGGCAACAGGACTTGCTGTCTCAAAGGCCCGTCTCAGGTCGCTGGAATATATGGCCTCAATCCTCTGTTCAGCCAAGCAGGAGGCCAGGCATTGAGCCATATAGCGGCCTTGTTTGCACAGCGGAGTATCTACATGTCCCTGCACCCTGCCTTGCTTATTCCACAGGGTCAGGGCATGGCTGACCAAGATTAACTCAGTATTTTTTTGCATCAGAGTTTACAGGGGTTAACACCCCGTGACACCGGCATGCAGTGCATACCAGATACCGCCCTGGGTGCTGCAGCAATGTGGCTCGCAATTGCAGCAACTGCTGCCCAAAATACCCTCCTATTCCTGGGGCCAGCTGCCTGCTGCGTAGCACTAATGGCTGAAAACCAGGGATTGCCAGATCATTAAGTATATCAAACATGTTTTTCTCCCTTGGCTCGCCGCTCAGAGTACAATGATCAGCAGGCTCAGGGCAATCATCCGGGCACCTGAAATCGGCCAGGCTGACATAAAGATCACCTGAGTCTCCGCTTATCGGATTTGGCAGATACTCCTGAATATTTTCCGGGGCTGGAATCCGGCTGGCCGGAGCTGGGCCCAGGCTGACCAGGCACCATTCCGCAGCCAGATGCAGAGGCAAAGCCGGAACAATCCAGTCAGGTGCATTTTGGGCCGTCAGCTTGCTTTGCAGAAAACTTACTCCGTCTGTATGCACAAAATGTATGTCTTGCGCTTTGCTGCTCAGATCCTGCTGCACAGCATCCACGACCAGAAATCTGCAGCGCCCCGTTTTTTGGGACAGCCTGTGCAGGGCTAACCTCCCAAACCGACCACAGCCAATTATCCATATATTTTTTACAGTCTCTGTCATGTCTGTATAATCAAAAGTTTTTGGTGGGTATGAGATCGATATCTGTTGTGAACTGTATGTATAACTACAACCTATGTTGAAGGCCTTGCTGAGTCAAGACTGCAAAAATTAGAGTATTTCCATATCTATTGCCACGATGAGGTGAACTGGATGCACCCAACGAAATATATATAACCTTGTCGCCATTGCCGGCCCCGGATCGTGGTCCGGGGTGACAGACCCGGCAATACATCTATGTCTTAACCCCAAAAAGACATGGATTCCCCGGTCAAGCCGGGGAATGACGGACGAGCTGAATGTCACGCTGAACTCCCTCTCCGTCATTCCCGCGCAGGCGGGAATCCAGGTAATTTTCTCTGGATTCCCGGGTCAGGCCTTAAAGGATTCAGGGCTCAAAGGCTCATGATTGGCATACTGATTGGCCCGGCCAGTTCAACCTCTGTTTGACATAATGATTGTCTTGGATATATATTTTATATTATATAAAAAGCTCCAGAACAGCCTGTCTAGGCCTGTGCGTTTTTGAGATGGCTACTACTTGGCTGCATACAACTGCCAAGCCTATGGCCGTACTACCCTGGGGCATGATCTGACAAGAGGAGATCCAGGCATGGCAAGTCTTGCTATCAATCCTGGGCCCGGCAGGACCCTTCTATCTGAGCAATGGCTGGGAATTTTGGATCTGCTCAAAACCTCCGCCTTTACCATTGATCTCCAGCGCAGGATAACTTCCTGTAACCAAAGCGCAAAATCCTTGCTGGGTATATCAAGGCAAGAGATCGTAGGCCAGGAGTGTCAGAAGATTTTTCGCGGTGTGCCCTGCGCCACTTGCTGCCCGTACCGGGAAAACAATACTCTACCCCGGGAATTAGAAGTAGAACTTTTAGATGCGGAAAACCGTCCCCATCTGGTGACTCGCCTTACATCCCCTATATATGGAGAGCACCAAGAGCTTGTAGGTTATTTGATCCTGATCCAGGACCGTTTGTCACTGGCCGAGATCCTGAACCGCATCCGCTACGGGGAAAAAAGTCTGAAAATAATCCTGGACAACTTAGACTTAGCAATTTTTACTGTAAACAGAGGCGGATATATAACATTTTTCAATGACGCTGCTGAATCCCTCACTGGTTATCAAAGGGAACAGGTCCTGGGTAAACCCTGCAGCAGCTTGTTGGGTCCGGCCCAGGGACATGTACAAAGACAGCTGCAAAACTGCCTGAAATACGGGCGTTCCGGGAGCAGTGGCCCCACCAAGCTGCTTACCTCCCAGGGAAAGATCACAGATGTCAAAATCGACTTCATGCCCCTTAGCAATGAAAAGGGCAAACTGGTGGGCGGCCTGGTTACCATGCACGACCTGACCCTGGCCAGACAGCTGGATGAAGTTAGCACTGACGAGGCTTCGTACAAGGGTATGATTGGCCGGGATCCCCGGATGCAGCAGATCTTCGAGATCGTGGAGCAGATAGGTCCCAGCGAGGCCACAGTCCTCATCGAAGGCGCTACAGGTACTGGTAAGGACCACCTTGCTCGAGCCATCCACCTGGCCAGCAAACGCTGGGAAAAACCCATGGTCAAGGTGAACTGCGCTGCTATCCCCTTTGATCTCTTGGAGTCAGAGATGTTTGGCTACAGCAAAGGCGCCTTTACCGGTGCAATCCAGGACAAGCCCGGCAGGTTCCAGGAGGCGGACGGAGGCAGCATCTTTCTGGACGAGATAGGGGACCTGCCCCTGTCCTTGCAAGGTAAGCTCCTGCGGGTCTTGGAGGACCGGGAGTTCTATCCCCTGGGCGGCAGGCACGTGGTGCATGTAGATGTGCGCATCCTGGCCGCAACCAACAGCAACCTGGAAGAGCTCATGGCCAAAGGAATGTTCCGCGAGGATCTCTTCTACCGCCTGAACGTCTGCCGCATGGAACTGCCTGCCTTGCAAGAACGCAAAACCGACCTGCCGCTGCTCATCTGGCATATCCTGCGCCGTCTCTCAGCTGCCCAGGGGCTGCGCACCTCGGAAGTTTCTGCCGAGGCAATGGAAATCCTGCTGGACTACCATTACCCCGGCAACGTAAGAGAGCTGGAGAATATCCTGGAATATTGCCTGCTCACCAGCCGGGGCAAAACCATTGAGCGCAGACACATCAAGCCCCATGTCCTGGCCCGGACCAACAAAGCTCGGCTCTGCCCGTCAGGCCAGGCTGATTCTATTCAAGCAGAAAATCATGAAAAACAACGCATCCTAAAGGCCCTGCAACACCACAACTGGCAGAAGAAAAAAACCGCCCAGGAGCTTGGCATGGACCGCAGCACCTTGTGGCGCAAGATGAAGAGATTCGGCCTGTAAACCTAGATTCCCTGACCTAAACCCTGTTGTACTCTGTTGCATTTTGAGTTGCACAACTGTGTTTTTTGATTTTAGTTAATTATTCAAATATGTTAAACAAAGCCTTACACTAATCCTTAGCAAACCCTGCAACACCTTTCTTGCTGCCTGCCCTGCCTTTGATCCGGTTTTTAGAGCTAAGCATCTAGAATATAATATAGTATTTTGAAAATCTATTCCTGGCACGCTTCATGCTGAAAAAGGACAAAGGCTAAGGCTGAAACCTGGCTCTGGTTTCTATACCCAGGAATGGACAACCATGCATCCCTCTCCCTCGAGTAAAAAAGTCCTGGTGGTGGATGAAGACACAGAAATGCGCATTTTTCTGGGCCACCTGCTGGAACTGGGAGGCATCCAGGCAGTTACAGCAGCTAGTGCCGCACAAGGCTTCCAGAAACTGCATCAAGAAAAGCCTGACCTGATCTTGCTGTCTGTTATGTTCGATGATCACGGAGAATTACAGATGCTAAAGCAGCTCAAACAAAATGAGCACTTCCAAGGGATACCAGTGGTGCTCATCTCCAGTATTGAACAAAGGCTTTTTTACCAATTGCGCATACTGCCCCAGATTCCAGGCCAGGGATTTGCTTGGCAGCCGGACGGTTTTTTGAGCAGACCCCCTGAAGCTGAGGAACTCCTAGGCCTGGTCAAAAGGCTGTGTCTAAAACAGGGAAATTAAGGCTTTATTATTCTGCAAACATAATAAAACCCGTAAACAGGCAAACCCAAAAGGACCTGGGCATGGATATCAGAATTGGATTCTATATCTGCCACTGCGGGATAAACATCGCCTACAAGGTGGATGTCCAGGAAGTGGCCGCTTTCATCCACACTCTGCCGGGTGTGGTGGTCTCCAGGGATTATCAGTTCATGTGCTCTGATCCTGGACAGGACATGATCATCAAGGACATCCAGGAACAGGGCCTGAACCGGGTGGTAGTGGCCTCCTGCTCCCCGCGCATGCATGAAAAGACTTTCCAGAATGCCTGCTACCGGGGCGGTTTGAACCCCTACCTGTTCCAGATGACCTGCGTGCGGGAACACTGTTCCTGGGTCATAGAGGACCCGGAGCAGGCCACCCAAAAGGCCAAGCACCTGGCTGCTGCAGCAGTAAACCGGGTACAATTGCACCAAAAGCTCTACCCCAGGCAAGAAAGCGTACACCCGGACGTCCTGGTGGTGGGCGGAGGAATTGCTGGCATGCAGGCAGCCCTGGATGTGGCCCGCTCTGGACACAAAGTGTATCTGGTGGAAAAAACTCCTTCCATCGGCGGACACATGCTGCAATTTGACAAGACCTTTCCCACCCTGGACTGCGCCGCCTGTATAGGCACCCCCAAGATGGTGGATGTGGGCCAAAATCCAAACATCGAACTTTTGACCTACAGCGAAGTAAAGGATGTCTCAGGATTCATAGGCAACTACCAGATCAGCATCCACAAAAAGCCCAGATATGTAATTGAGGGCGTATGTACTGGCTGCGGGGAATGCGCCAAGGTCTGCCCTGTTACCATGCCCAGCGAATGGAATGAAGGTCTGAGCAGCAGGGCAGCCATCTATCGCACCTTTCCCCAGGCCATACCCATTACATTTTGCATAGACAAAAGGGATCGGGCCCCCTGCACCCGGGCCTGCCCTGCTGGGGTGAATATCCAGGGCTATGTGCAGCTTATCAGCCAGGGCAAGTACCAGGAGGCCTTGCAGCTCATCTATGAGCGCCTGCCCCTGCCGGGTGTACTGGGCCGGGTCTGTCCCCACCCCTGCGAGGACAACTGCCGCCGCAGCCAGGTGGACTCTGCAGTAGCTATCAGATCCTTGAAAAGGTTTGCTGCGGACAGTGCCAAAGCAGGGCCTGCTCCTTTGCAGAAGCCCGAGCGGGAGGAAAAAGTGGCCATAATCGGCTCCGGGCCTGCAGGACTTGCAGCTGCCTGCTTCCTGCGCCAGCAAGGATTCCAGGTATGTATCTTCGAGGCCTCCCAGCATTTGGGCGGCATGCTGCGCACAGGCATCCCTGATTTCAGGCTGCCTCCCGAGATCCTGGACCAGGAGATCCAGCGCATCCTGGACCTGGGCATAGAGGTACGCAAAGGAGTCTGCTTTGGAGAGGACATTACTTTGCAGGGCCTGAAAAGCCAAGGTTTTGCAGCCGCCTTTCTGGCCATCGGGGCCCAGTCCGGCGCGAATCTGGGGCTGCAGGATGAAGAAAAATGCCCTGGAGTCATGGATGCGCTCAGTTTTCTGCAAAAGGTAAATCTGGGTGAGAAAGTCCAGATAGGTCCCAGGGTGCTGATCATCGGCGGAGGCAATGTGGCCCTGGATGCTGCCCGGGTGGCCCTGCGCACTGGAGGCAAGGAAGTCAGGATCCTTTACCGCCGCTCAGCCCAGGAGATGCCTGCCCATTTGGAAGGGATCCAGGAGGCCAGGCGCGAGGGGATAAAAATCAGCTTTCTGACCTCCCCTTGCAGGCTCGTTTTGGAGCATGGTTTCCTGCAAGGCCTGGAATGCGTTCAGAACCAGCTGGGCGAGCCTGACTCCAGCGGCCGCCGCAGGCCTGAGCCTGTAGAAGGCAGCGAACATATCCTGCAGGCGGAGACCATCCTGGCTGCTGTAGGCCAAAGGGTCCAGGCTCCCTGGGCGCAGCAGGAGCCTGATCTGACCTGGACCAAGCGCGGCACCCTTAAGAGTGATCCAGAGACCATGCAGACCAGCCTGGAATGGGTCTTTGCTGCAGGGGACGCAGTCACCGGCCCGGCTACAGTGATCCAGGCCATTGGCGGGGCCAGGCATGCAGCAGAAGCAATTTGCAGATACCTGGATGGGCAGGAACAAAAACCCCAGGCTGGGGAACAGGCTGAGCAAAAGCCAGAAGAAGACTGGAGGCAGGTGCCCGAGGACCTGGAGCCTGGAGAACGGCCTCTCCCGGAGCATTTGCCCCTGGAGCAGGCCTTGCAGGGCTTTTGGGAGGTGGAAAAGACCCTGCAGGAAGAGTCTGCAGTGCACGAGGCTCAACGCTGCCTGAACTGCGGGGTTTGCTCAGAGTGCATGGAATGCGTCAAAGCCTGCGGCCCAAATGCCATAGATCACAGCATGCAGCCAGAGGACCTCCAGGTCAATGTAGGCAGCATCATCCTGGCTACTGGATATGATCTTATGCACCCCGGGGCAATCCGCCAGTTCGGCTACGGACAATTCCCCAATGTCATAACCAGCCTGGAGTTTGAAAGGCTGAACAATGCCACTGGTCCCACTTCAGGGGAAATTCGCTTGCGGGATTTCCAGGGCGGATTCCAGGACAAGCCTCAAAGCGTGGGCATAATCCATTGTGTGGGCAGCAGGGACAGCAGATCACCAACCTCGCGGCCGGATCTGATGAAGAACATGGCGGTCCATGCCAGGGGGAACACCAGGCCCCAACTGACATTCGGCGGCTTCAGGTAATAGGTCC
>CAZLUR010000014.1:0-39600 GCA_964562725.1 uncultured Desulfohalobiaceae bacterium
TTATGCATTGTGCAGCAGGGCATTATCTGCTGTTTGTTTCACGTGAAATCAACTCCTCAGGCATCCCTAATACCTGCAGTAAGTCCGCCAGTTCCTGCCTTGAGGTATATTGGAAGGAAATCCGGCCTCTGTGCATAGCCCCGTTAATGCGCACCCGGGTTGGGTACAACTGAGAAAATGTTTTCTGCAGTATGTTTTTGTATTGCTCAAACCCTGGGTCCTGCTCAGCAACCCTGTGCTGTACCGTATGTTTGTCCTGAACAGACAGTTCTGCAGGCAGATGTCCTTTGTGTTTGCAATAAGATGCAGCTTGTTCGATATTCCGGGCAGAGAGCTGGCGCTGGAGGCTGATCTGAAATAATTCCAGGCGTAGCTCCTTGTCTTGAACAGACAGCAAAGCCCTGGCCTGGCCAGGGCTAAAATTGCCCTGACGCACTGCCTCCTGAATATCAGTATCCAATTGAAGCAGGCGTAAAGTATTGGCTACTGCAGGCCTGGATATGCCCAATTTTTGGGCCAGTTCAGCCTGGGACAAACCCAGGCTGGTCTGGACCAAACTCATGGCCTGGGCCGCTTCTATAGCGTTGAGGTCTTCACGCTGCAGGTTCTCTATCAGACCCAGAAGCATTGATTGCCCAGGGTCTAAATCGGCAACAATGACTGGTACCTGCTGCAGGCCAGCCAGCTTGCAGGCCCTCCACCTGCGCTCACCAGCCACAATCTGATATAAGGCATTTCCAGGTTGGCTGCAGGCCAAAATGGGCTGCAATAAGCCCTGATGTGTAATGGATTGAGCTAATTCCTGTAAAGACTCCTGGGAAAAAGTCTTCCTGGGCTGAGATGGATTGGGTTGCAAGGAGTCGATGTGCAGAATTTGCAACTGCAATTTATCTTGCTGGCTATCATATGCCCCGGACTGTGCAAAAAGAGCCTCTAGTCCCTTACCCAAGCCCCTAGGTGTCGTGCCCATTGTCTCTCCTGTTGCCTGCTGGTTAGCAGGCCCTGCCTATTGCCCATTACTGAAAAACCTGCTTCACACAACGGTCAAAAGGGAAGCTCGCCTGGAGTCAATACCCTTTGCACTAACAGACTTTACCTGAAAAAAAGAAGATTGAAAACATCTAAGCCAAAACGAATTTTCTATAAGACTTAGAGGCAGGTATGTACTGATTTACTGGCTGTATATGAGAAACGACAAAACACTGTAGTGAGCATAAATCAAATTCAACAACAATTAATTTATTGGTATTATTGAACATCATCAAAGATAAAAGTAAACCCGGCTTAATATGTGACTAGGCACTAGGAGAATGGTCTCTAAATTGAGGCATCTATTGAGGCATCTCAGGCTGGAAATTAGCTAAGCAATATTGGGCTAAGTAAAAAGGAATGCGGGCTCCACCTGTAGGCAATTCTTGGCAGAGCATTGTACTGAACATATCCAGAGCATTATGATTTAAATTCAAGGACCTTGATTTTGTTCTTGATCGATGCGGCCCATGAGTTCGCGACCTAATTCAAGATAGGCCTGGGAGCCTTTGGACTTACAGTCATAGCACAAAACTGGCAGCCCATGGCTGGGAGCTTCAGAGAGACGAACGTTCCTGGGGATCACACTCTGAAATACTTTTGGCCCGAAATACTTGCGCACCTCTAACACTACCTGATGGGCCAGATTGTTCCTGCGGTCAAACATGGTCAGCAGAACTCCCAACAAGTTTAGGCCAGGATTGAGGCGTTTTTGCACCAGCTCATGGGTCTGCATCAGCCGGGCTATACCTTCCAAGGCGTAGTATTCACATTGTAAAGGGATAAGCAGATTACCTGCTGCACAAAGCGCATTAATGGTGATCAAGCCCAGGGAGGGAGGGCAGTCTAGCAGGATAAAGCTGTAATTGGATTGTAATTGTTCCAGAATTTCACGCAGATAATACTCCCTGCCAATTTTTTGGACTAATTCCAGGTCGGCTGCGACCAGATCCTGGGTGGCTGGCAGGATGTCCAAATAATCAAGGCTGCTGCGCTGGACCATGGACTGGGCTTGTTCAGGCTGGAAGAGAGCCTGATATAGATTCCCTGTGTCTGCCTGAGCTGTGATATTCAAGCCGCTGGTAGCATTGGCCTGGGGGTCACAATCCACAAGCAAAACATGTTGTTCCATAGCTGCCAGGGCAGCAGCCAGATTGATGGCTGTGGTGGTTTTGCCCACTCCTCCCTTTTGATTGGCTATAGCTATTATCTTGCTTCTGGTCATAATGTTTGGCAGAAATAGCAAGCCTGCTTAGCTTTGGGCCAGGCTGCCTTCAATGGTTATCTCCTAGTGACTTGACACATCTTGAGTATCGCAACATTATGGACCCTCCCCTAACCCCTCCCTCCCGCCTGGAAGACAGGCGGCAAGGAGGGGAACCAGAAGAAACAAAGCGAATTGTCCCTGAGATGCGACAATAGAAAATTGACACAGCACTAGTAACTGTTCAGCAAATATTTTTATTGAAAACAACCAAATTCAATATCTTATACATGCATTCTTGAATAGCCGCCCACTGTTTTTGTCAAAAGGCACTAAGGGCTTTCGCCGCTTAACCTTCCTTAGCCTGAAAAGTGCGGTGACAGTAAGTTTGAGCCTCGTGCAGGGAGTGGACCAAAACAATGGCGTCTTGAGTATTTTTTTGCTTGATGCATTGCAAAAGCTCTTTAGCCAAATGGTGAAAATCATCTGCTTCAAAGGCCCAGCTTTCCGGAGCCTGGACCTGCATTTTGGAGCAGAGCTGTGCAAAATATTGGACATCCTGCAAGGCCGGCATCTCGCCTTCAATAGCTGCTTGTCTAATCCTGTTGAAAACCTGGGATAATTCCTGCTTTAACCTGCTAAAAATCATCAGATTTTACCTTTGCAGAATTTAAACCTGGTAATACTGCTTATACCATTGCCAAAAAGAAGCCACACCGTCCTCTATGCGGGTGGCAGGTTTAAACCCAACGTCCATGCTGAGATCATCCACATCTGCATAAGTTATAGGTACGTCCCCGGGTTGTAGAGGCAGATACTCTTTGATGGCTTTTTTCCCCAGACAGTTTTCAATGACCTGGATGAAATACTCTAACTGTACACTGTTGTTATTGCCGATATTATACAACCTGTAAGCAGCAGGGCTAGTGGCAGGGTCTGGGTGCTGCCCTGACCAGTGCCTGTTTGGTTCCGGGACCTTGAATAAGACTCTTTGTAC
The DNA here is from genome assembly GCA_964562725.1 of uncultured Desulfohalobiaceae bacterium. GTDB lineage: Bacteria > Desulfobacterota > Desulfovibrionia > Desulfovibrionales > Desulfothermaceae > CAZBUB01. Next base: position 3,231 of record CAZLUR010000014.1, read on the forward strand.
ACCTATTACAATATCATCTATATAGGTGAAGTCCCTTTGCATCCGACCATGGTTGTAAACCTCAATGGGCCTGCCCTTAAGTATTCGTTCAGTAAAAAGAAACAGGGCCATGTCTGGCCTGCCCCAAGGGCCGTAGACAGTAAAAAATCTAAGCCCAGTACAAGGCAATTGATAAAGATAGCTGTAACAATGGGCCATAAGTTCATTGGATTTTTTACTGGCGGCATAGAGGCTGATAGGATGGTCCACATTATGGTGAACACTAAAGGGCATTTTTGTGTTCAGACCATAAACCGAACTGGAAGAGGCGAATACCAGATGTTGAACACTGTACTGCCTGCAGCATTCCAATAAATGACCAAAGCCTACCAAATTGCTGTTGATATACTCCTGGGGATGGCTCAGGCTATGACGCACACCTGCTTGAGCAGCTAAATTTACCACATGCGTGGGCTGAACATCCTGGAACAATTTGTGCAGAGCAGGTGCATCCTCCAAACCCATGTGGATGAACTGAAATTTATTGTATTGCTGCAAAATCTCCAGTCTATCAGTTTTTAGCTGGATTGAATAATATGGGCTCAAATTGTCCAGACCCTGGACTTCCAGGTTTTGCTCCAAAAGTGCCCGGCTCAGGTGGAAGCCGATAAATCCGGCTGCTCCGGTGACCAAGACTCTCATGCACATCTCCTGCTGCTCTTCTGCCAGATCTTGGCTTTGCAAATCTCAAGTCATTTTTTGGGCTGGTTATGCCTGTTAAACAGGACAAAAGCAAGTCAAATGGAATTAAGCTCCTGCTTTAGCCAAAGCAGCATTCGCCAGACATAGGATTTGGCCTGCCTGTTGTCTGGGAGCATCTCCTCAGCACCGGGCAGGTAAAGAAGCTGGAATCCTGCCTGGCTATAGAGACCAAAACATGAGACCAGCCCCGGAAAAAGAAACTGCATGGTTTTTTGGCCAAAAATCAGTAAATATCTAGGACTGATCAGGTGCACTCCCTGCCAGAAGATATCTTGCCTGGGCAGAACCCCTTGGGTAGCCTGCTGGGTCATAGGCCAAAAAACTATCATTTCCCTACCCAGATCCAAGTGGGTACAAATACTGGAAAACAGATTAGTGCGCTGGTTTGTGCCTTGGTGTTCCAGGTCAGGGCCAAGCTCATAATAGGTCCAAAGCAATGCAGCAGAGCTGTGTAAGTTGGTCCAAATACTATGCCAGGGCTCAGGAAAATATATTTGTTCGTGCTTTGATTCAGGTTTCTGTTTTAAGTCCTGCGCACTTATACAGCTGCAGGAGTAATACAGGACATGGCGCAACCCGCATTTGTACCAGGCCCGCAATGCTGCAGGCAGTTCTAAAGACTGGTAATCCAATCCCATATTTTCCAGGCTACTTCTCCCTTGCTGAGCAAGGGCAATTCTTGCGCTCTGTTTTGATTGTCCAGTATCAATACCTGGTTGGTACGGCTGGAGAAACCAGAATCCGGTTGATTTATCCTGTTGGCCACTATCAAATCCAAATTTTTCTTGTGCAGCTTTTGCTGGGCCAATTGCTGCAAATCTTCACCAGTTTCTGCAGCAAAACCGATCAGCTTTTGCTGGACTGATTTTTGCTGGCCCAGGCCTTGCAATATATCCGGGTTAGGCTCGAATTCAACCAGTAATAAATGCTCCTGCAAGGAGGCCTTTTTGAATTTATGGGCGCCGTAGCTTCGAGGCCGAAAGTCACAGACTGCTGCTGCCAGACAGCCTATGTCCATCTCAGGCCAGAGCTGCAGACAAGCCTCATGCATCTGCACCGCTGTCTGCACTGGATATTGATGCACATCCCCAGGCAGAATCTCTTGGTGGGGCCCGCACACACAGTGTACATCCGCCCCCTGGATCCAGGCAGCTATAACCAGGGCGCTGCCCATCCTGCCGCTTGAAGGATTGGACCAGAAGCGCACTGGATCCCAGAATTCTCTGGTGGGACCCATAGTGACCAAAATACGTCTGCCTTGCAGCCTGGCCGGGGTAACTGCCCGCAACAATCTGAAGTAGATCTGTTCTAAATCAGGGAGCCTGCCCTGCCCTTGTTCCCCGCAGGCCACATCGCCCTTTGCCGGCTCCAAGACCTCAATCTCCCTTTTTCTGAGGCACTGCACATTATCCTGGGTGGCAGCGGCCAGCCAAAGATTGGGATTCATAGCAGGAGCTACGAGCATTGGGCCTGGGAAGGACAATATTTGGCAGGAAAGCATATCGTCAGCAAGGCCCCAGGCCATTTTGGCTATACAATTGGCAGTAGCTGGAACAATCAACAAGGCCTGGGCTTCCTGACCTGGCTGCAGGTGGGCATAAGTACTGCTTTTTGCAGTAAACAGCCGGTCAAATACCGGGTCAACCCCCAGGGCCTTGAAGCTGAGAGGGCGGATGAACTCTTCTGCAGCTGAAGTCAAGCTGGCACTGACCTGCAATCCAGAGCGAATAATTTCTCTGGTCAAATCCAGGGCCTTATAAGCAGCAATGCTGCCGGTAATGCCCAAGTGTACTTTTTTGCCCAGCAGGTGAGGGAAATGGAGAAAATCAGGAACCATAGCCTTACACTTTAAAGTATCCTGGCTAGCAGGAGAATACATGTTACTGGGCCCAGTTTTTCCCAACCAGGATCAGAGGTTGTTTTCATAAGTCAGTTTTGTTATACATGCCTGCCTGCTGGATACTCAGGGGGTCTCATTTTCTGGGACAAACATCTGCCTAAGAGATTGCCACAGAAATCAAAACCAACTGGCTGATCATAATCAACTCCTGAGCCAGAAGTCAATTTGCTGGATGCAGAAGATCACTATAAATTTGTTCACAAGTTAAATCTATACAATCAAGGTATGCAGAACACTGGATAAACTTAATGACTATACCCCAAAAAGGGCGTAGGTCAGGAATTGGGTTATTTTGCAAATTATGGGCGCAAATCATCATGAATTGAATATCTCTAGTTATGATTTTGATTTGCCGCAAGAACTGATTGCCCAGCATCCTTTGGAAAAGAGGCAAGATTCCAGATTATTCCTGCTACAGCGCAGCTCTGGGCAGACTAAAGACTGCAGGTTTGCCGATCTGCCTGATTTGTTGCCCAGGGATGCTCTTTTAGTCAGAAATGTAAGCCGGGTGTTTCCGGCACGCCTCTTTGGTCGTAAATTAGAAACCAAGGGTCAAGTAGAATTTCTGCTGACAACCCCATTGGCCTTGATCAACCAGCAGGCCCGGTCAGCAGGGGAAAAGCAAGCCCAGGTACAAGGTCTTTGCAAGCCACTGAAAAACATCAAGTCTGGCCAAAGGATCGAATTCGGCAAAGATCTGCAGCTGCTTATCCTGGAAAAAGAAGGCGATGGGCTGGTAGCTGGTATATTGATCTGGCAAGGAGATTTGTACCAACTGCTGCAAAGCTATGGCCAGCTGCCCCTGCCTCCATACATCAAAAGGCGGGCTCAGCCCAAGGATCTGGAGCGCTACCAGACTGTATATGCCAAACAGGACAAGACCGGCTCAGTTGCCGCCCCAACTGCAGGACTGCATTTTAATGCCCGTATACTGAAAAAACTTGAGCGGCAGGGGATGCAATGGGCGGATATCAGCCTTTATGTGGGTTACGGCACCTTCAGCCCCCTAAGGGCACAAGATATACGTACACACACTATGCATGCCGAGTACATTGAAATTAATCACCAAGAGGCACAAAAAATTGAACAGGCCAGGCTGCAATCCAGACCAGTAATTGCTGTAGGAACAACCTCGGTGCGGGCCCTGGAGAGCGTAATGCTCACCCATGGCGCGATCAGGCCGTTCTCAGGCTGGAGCGATTTATTTATCTATCCGGGTTTTGAATTTCAGATAGCCAGGCATCTGATCACTAATTTTCACTTGCCCAGGTCTTCTTTGCTGCTTATGGTTTCAGCCTTTGCTGGCAGGCACAACATACTGGCGGCTTATAGGCAGGCAGTGGCCTTGGGTTATAGGTTTTTCTCTTATGGTGATTGCATGCTGATTTTGTAGCCAGGGCCAGATTAATTCATGTCCTGCGCAGGCTTGCATTGAGCCTGGATTGAGTTTATCATCAGCTAATTATGTGAGGTGAATTTGAATGGGAAGGGTTGAAATCAGGCGAGAAAGGTGCAAAGGTTGCTTGTTGTGTACCCTGGTTTGTCCAGAGGGGATCTTATTCCAGTCCGAGGAGCTGAACTCCCAGGGCTACAGGGTGGTGCAAATGGCTCTGGATAAAAAAGACAACTGCTCTGGTTGTGCTTTTTGTGCAGAAATATGCCCGGACTGCGCGATCTCAGTCTTCAGGAAGCGCAGAAAAAAAGAGGTGCAGACCAATGTCGCATAATGCAACAGGCCCTAATCAAGAATTACTAAAGGGCAATGAATCAATTGCCATGGGAGCCATGGCTGCTGGTTGTCAATGTTATTTTGCCTATCCTATCACTCCACAAAGCGAGATATCCGAATACCTATCCAACGCCCTGATGTTGAGCGGTGGGGAGTTTATCCAGGCTGAAAGCGAGATTGGCGCGGCCAATATGCTGCTGGGCGCGGCTGCTTGCGGTAAAAGGGCCATGACCTCTTCCTCCAGTCCAGGCATATCCCTGAAGCAGGAAGTCATTTCTTATATGGCAGGCAGCGAACTGCCTGCAGTGATTGTGAACATCTGCAGGGGCGGCCCAGGCCTGGGCAGCATTGACCCTTCTCAGGGAGATTATTTTCAGTCCACCAAAGGCGGAGGACATGGCGATTACCGGACACTGGTCCTGGCCCCGGCCACCTGTCAGGAAGGCTATGACCTTACCAGGCTGGCCTTTGAGCTGGCCTTTAAATACAGAAATCCAATTCTAATTTTGGGAGACGCCATCCTGGGTCAGATGAAAGAGCCTGTCCTGACCTGGGCTAAAGGTGCTATTGATCCGAACGAGGCTCAGGATTGGGCGTTGTCCGGGGCCAAAGACAGGCCGCCCAGGCTGATAAAGTCTTTGTACCTGGCTGAAGGTGCCTTGGCTTCCCATAACAGGCGCTTACAAGAGAAATATCAAGCCATGCAACAAGAAGTGCGCTATGAAGAGTATCAGCTGCAGGATGCAGAGGTGGTGGCAGTGGCCTATGGCTCTATGGGCAGGATCGTGAAAAGTACAGTGCGCAAACTGCGCGCACAGGGCAAGGCAGTGGGCCTGTTCAGACCTGTGACCCTGTTCCCCTTCCCCCGGCAGGCCCTGCAAAAACTGGCAGCAGAGGGTAAAAAGTTTATTACCATAGAGAATAATGCTGGGCAGATGGTGGAGGATGTCCGTTTGGCAATTCGAAAACATGCCGACTCCATGTTTTATGGCAATCTTCCCGGGCAACTATCTAATCCAGAAGATTTTGAGAAACCCATTTTGGAAATGTTTGCCATGGCGCATGCAATCTGATTTGTGACATTGAGAAAGGCGTATTTTATGTATACTGAACAGGAGAAACAGGTTTTTAGTACTCCCAAGGTCATGATTGATCAGCCCATGCATTTTTGTCCGGGCTGTCACCACGGGATTATTCATAGACTTCTGGCCGAATGTTTATCCAGGCTGGATCTGCAGGAGGAGACCATCTGCGTGGGATCTGTTGGTTGCTCTGTCTTCATTTACAACTATCTCAGCCTAGATACAGTGGAGGCGCCCCACGGCAAGGCCCCTGCAGTAGCCACAGGGGTAAAACGGGCCAACCCCGAAAACATTGTTTTTACGTACCAAGGTGATGGTGATCTGGCGGCCATAGGTATTTCTGAGATAATACATTGCGCAAACAGAGGGGAAAAGGTCACTGTGGTGTTTGTAAATAACACAATCTATGGTATGACCGGAGGTCAGATAGCGCCCACGACCATGATTGGCCAAAACACCACCACCAGCCCCCGAGGGCGCATTCTGGAGAAGGATGGCGCCCCCTTGCGCATGGCAGAGCTCCTGTCCACCCTGGAGGGCACGGCTTACTCTGCCCGGGTGGCAGTGGACAACATTAAACACATCAAGCAGGCCAAAAAAGCCCTGCGTCAAGCCTTTGAAGTGCAGATACAGGGCCTGGGTCTGGGGATTGTGGAATTTCTCTCCGCCTGTCCCACTAACTGGCATTTGACCCCAGTAGAGGCCAATCAAAGAGTGGGAGAGGAGCTGGTACAGTATTTCCCTTTACAGACATTCAAGGACGTGCTCAACCATAATTAACTGGGAGTTATCTTGTATCAGGACGTTATTATAGCAGGATTCGGAGGCCAGGGTATATTGCTCATAGGTAATCTCCTGGCCTATGCTGGCATGAATACCGGGCTGCACGTTACTTATATGCCCATTTATGGAGTGGAGATGCGGGGAGGCACAGCCAATTGTACGGTTGTCTTGAGTGATCAGGAAATAGGCTCGCCAGTTATTTATCAGCCCACCAGCCTGATCATCATGAACCAGCCCTCCCTGGAAAAGTTTGGATCCAGACTTTTGCCAGCTGGCCTTCTGGTCTACAATTCCTCTATTGCCTCCAGACCGGAAACCAATGCTCCAGGCCAGAGGATAGTGGGCGTCCCCGCCAACGAGCTGGCCCACAAGCTAGGAGATGGCAGGATGGCCAACATGGTCATCTTGGGGGCCTGGGTGCAGGCCATACAGGCGCTTAGCCTGGAAGACCTAGCAAAAAATCTGCACCAAGTGATCTCTGAACGTAATCAGCATTTGATCCCCAAAAACAGACAGGCCCTGCAGGCAGGAGCAGAGCACACAGCCAGCGCTGAGTCTTGAATTATCAATATTATCATTGATATAAGCTCAAAGCCCATTATCTTCTCGGCTTAGTCAATAACTACGGAGTGGGCATGCAGGAAGTTTTTATTCCTCAGCGCTTGCTGGGTCTGCTGGGGGATCCAGTAGGGCATTCCTTAAGTCCCTTGCTGCACAATTGGGCCATGCAGAAATTTAATTTGCCCTGGGTCTATATGGCCTGGGAAGTTCAGGACCGGAATCTGGGGACTTTCCTATCTGCTGTGCAGGCCCTGCCCATACATGGCTTGAGTGTAACTATCCCGCACAAACAATCAGTTTTGCCTGCAGCAAAGTACTTGACCAAGGCGGCTCAAATGACGCAGGCCGTGAACACCCTTTACTGGGCTGGCGGAGAGCTTTGCGGGGATAATACTGATTGCGCAGGCTTTGCAGCGCCTCTACATGATTTGTTGCCTGAACTGCGTTCTTGTCTCATTTTGGGCAGCGGTGGAGCGGCCAGGGCCTGCATCACTGCGGCCCAGGATCTGGGCCTCAATCAAATATATGTTGCCTCGCGCAATACTCAGAAGCTTAAATCCCTGCAAGAAAAGTTTGCTGTGCAAATCCTGCCCTGGGAGGAGCGCGAGCACACAGTAGTAGACCTCCTGGTCAATACCACTCCCTTGGGCATGCTTGGTGCCAAACAAGAGGAAACTCCCTGTTCAGCCCAGGCCTTAAAACAGTATGTCTGGGTTTACGACTTGGTTTACAATCCTGTACAGACCAAGCTGCTGCGCATGGCAAAAGCACAGGGCTGCCGGGTCATCTCAGGTCTGGATATGTTTATCTGTCAGGCCCAGGCCCAGTTTAAACTCTGGAGCGGCCTGGAATTTGATTTCAGGCAGGCAAGAGGGCTTTTGCTGCCTGTCTTGAGCTGATGGCTGATGCTGCCCCTGGCTCTTTGACTGCCTTGCTTGTCTGTTCTGTAATTTGTTTGTTAGGCTTACTTAGTCCACATAGATCGTTAACTGGTCTCCGGGATAGATATTGGATCCTTGGCTCAGATCATTCCAGGCCAGCAATTGCCTGGTGCTTACACCAAATTTGCGTGCTATTACCCAAATGCTGTCCCCCTTTTGGACCTGGTAGCTGATCAATTTGGCATGTGCGGCCCGGGCCTTGGCCTGGGCACTTTGCCCTTGGGCATGGGCCAGGTCTGGAATGTACAGTTTTTGACCTACCTGCAGCCTGTGCTCGTTTTGCAGGCCATTGGCCTGGATTAATGTCTCTAGACCGACATTGAATCTACGGGCCAGGGTCCAGAGATTATCCCCTCTTTGTATTGTATAGTTGGCTCTGCGTTTGGCAATCTGATGGGTTGTTTCCTGTTCTTTATCCTGAGGAATACTCAGTTTTTGTCCGGGCTTGAGGTGTTTGTCTGCGATGTGCAGATTGTTCGCAGATCTCAATTCCTGCACCGAGGTTCCGCTTTTGCTGGCTATGGCCCACAAGGTATCCCCTTTTTGTACAATATAGGTTCCAGAATAAGCTTTTTGTTTGGATACTGTAGAGCCATCAGCAAATTTGCCTGGTATCAACACCCACTGGCCAGGACGCAGCAGGTTGGAATCTGTTTTATTGATGTTTTTTAGCTCCCTGATGGGCACGTCAAAGCGCCTGGATAGTCGCCACCAGGAATCACCTGAGCTGACCTGGTATCTTTGCAGGCCTGAATAAGGGGCGGCATCAGGATCGTTGAGATATTGCCTGGCCTGGGCCAGTAGGTGCTGGGGCAGGTAAAGCTTGCTTGTCCTGTTCGGAGGGCTGGCAGACCTTCTGAAGGCAGGATTCATTGCCATGAATTCAGACCAGTCCAGTCCCACTGTAGAGGCCAGAGAGACCAGATCAGATCCTGGCGGCAAATCAAGAGCGTGAGCTGAAGCAGGTGTATCCCAGTTCAAGGGCTTGAACCCCAGACTCTCCAGGTTGCGCAAGATTTTGAGGATAGCAATAAATTTGGGCACATAATTCCTGGTTTCCCGGGGCAAATAATTCCTCTCCTGCAGGGCAAAGAAACATTCCTGCCCGCTGTGATTTATGGCTCTGGTCACCCTGCCCTGGCCGGCATTGTATGCAGCCAGGGCCAGGTACCAGTCTCCGAACTGGGCATAAAGCATGTGCAGGTATTCTGCTGCAGCTTTGGTGGATAGATAGGGATCACGACGTGCATCAATCCACCAATCCACTTGTAGATCATACATGCGGGCCGTGTCAGGCATGAACTGCCATATACCAGCAGCTCCAGATCTGGAATAGGCCCTGGGGTTAAAGCCGCTCTCGGCAAAAGGTAAAAAAACAAGATCTTGGGGCAGGCCTTTGTCAGTAAACACCTGACGAATATAGGGCAGATATTGCTCAGCGCGTTCCAGCCAGGTCTGGAACATGTCTTTGTGTCTCTGGGTATAATAATGTAAATATTTTTCCACTAAACTGGTCTCTCTGAGGTCCAGTTCAAAATTGATTTCCGGCTCTGATTGCAAGGCCTCCTGTTGTGTGGGGCTCAAACGTGTTTTAAGCTGAGTATCCAGCAGTGGATCCCGGACCTCTTTTTCCAGGGGCTGTACAATATCTGGGTCCAGATACTGCAGAGCACTGCTGTCAGTCTGCTCTTCCAGCGGTTCTGGATGGGGGGTTTGTACTGGCTGGGTCTGGCCGGGAACAGGTAAGCTTGTGGGAGCAATTTCCAGGCTACCCTGGCCTGGGTCTTGCTTTTGGGTGTGCTGGTCCCTGGGATCAGTAAGATGGGTACAGGCGGTGATCAAGAGCAGCATGCAGGAAATGCATATAATCAAGGCCAACTGGAAATGAGAATAATAAGGATGTTGTTTGCGCATAGTCTTTTTTCAGAGTTCCTATTAACTGGGCAGTCAAAAGTTCTTTAGTAATAGACTGTTTTTATTGACTATATTCAAATCTCTAACTGTCTAAGTTCGTATTTATCTTATCAGTTTGAATTTATTGCCTTAACCTTGAACGTTGAACCTTGAACTTTGAACTCTCAAGGTATTAAATTGGTATTTTCCAAATATAACATGACTATTTCAATCAGCAGAGCGAAAATATGGCCCTAGAGGGCAACAACCAGCAAAATATTGTGGCGGGCAGGAAAAGTGTACTGGAATATTTGAGCCAAGCCAGGGACAAGGTGGATCTTGTTTGGCTGCAGCAGGGTAAAGAAAAAGAACTGCGCGCTGCAATTGAGCTCTGCAGGGCTCAGGGCCTCAAGTTCCAGATTGTGGAGAAGCAAGTCCTGGATAGACTTGCTGGTCAACTAAGACATCAAGGGCTGTTAGCCCGGATTTTTCAGTCAGGCTTTGTCAGTCCTGAACAAATCTGCCTCAGGCTCCAACACAGTCCCCTGCCAATCATCCTGGCCCTGGATCAAGTGCAGGATTCAGGAAATTTGGGCGTTTTGGCCAGGACATTACTGGCTATGGGTGGCGCAGGCCTGGTGCTACCTAAAAACAGGACAGCTTTTCCCGGCCTTAGGGCTGAAAAGTCGGCTGCCGGGGCCCTGAGCAAATTGCCCATTGCACGCATTACAAACTTGGCCAGATTTTTGGAGTATTGTCAAGCAGAAAAAATAAGCGCCTATTATGCAGGGACTGATATCAGCTGCGAAAACCTGTTTGAGCTGGAATTTGTCTGGCCGGCGGTATTGGTCCTGGGCAATGAAGAAAAAGGGGTCAGGCCAGGCCTCAAAAATAAATGCCTCAGTGGGGTGCAGATTCCTATGCCCGGGGGTTTTGAATCCTTGAATGTGGCCCAGGCTGGTGCAGTGATCCTGGGTGAGCTCTTAAGGCGCAGCCTGTCAAGGGGCAAACCCTGCAAATGATTTATATTTGAAACTCAGCATCTTTTTGGTGATCTGTTGCTCTGGCATCTTTTTTTACTTGAGCTGGCTGCTCTTAGTCTCTGGCGCCAAAGATCCTGGTCCCGATTCTGATCAGGGTCGCTCCTTGTTGGATAGCCAGGGCATAATCCTGGCTCATTCCCATGGATAAGTGTGGCAAATGCATGCCCAGCTTTTGCTGCAGTTCCTGTCTTAATTTTTCCAGCCCGGCAAATTGCAACCTGGTCTGTTCCAAGGCCTGAGCAAAAGGAGGCATGTACATAAGGCCCTGGAGTTGCAGGGAGTCGAGCTCTTGTAGGCTCTGAGCGAATTCTGCCAACTCTGTGGGCATTAATCCAGCTTTTTGCTTTTCAGCTGCCATGTTGACCTGGATAAGGACAGCTTGCTGTTTATTTATTTTTTTACATCTTTCGTGCAGTGCACGGGCCACTTTCAGCCTGTCCAGGGAGTGAATCAATGCAAAGTTGCCAGCCAAATATTTGGCCTTATTACTTTGCAGCCTGCCAATGAAATGCCAGTTTATGGGCCTGCTCAGCAGCTCTTGTTGTTTGCCCAGGGCTTCCTGTACATAGTTTTCCCCGAAATCAGCCTGGCCTGCCCGGGCTAGGGCCAGGATGTCCTGGGCAGGATACTGCTTGGAGACTGCGATCAACTGCACTTGAGCAGGGTCTCTCTGTGCATCTTGGGCAATATGGGCGATTTCTGCTATTAGCTCCTGCCAGCGGCGGACTAGCTCTGTTTCGGACATAACTGTAAAAAAAACGCTTTACAGGTTTGCTGTTTGCAGGACTAACCAGGCCCGACCTCAGGTCTGGGGTATGAGTTCCTGCAGAAAGCGCTGATTCCGGTTCCACTTGGGCTTAACTTTGACCCAGAGCTCCAGGTGCAGCCTTTGGTCCAGGACTGTTTCCAGCTCCAGCCTGGCTGCCTGGCCCACCTTTTTTAGCATGGCCCCGTTTTTGCCGATGATCATAGGTTTATGACCAGCCCGGGAGACGAAAATCAAGCCCTGGACCCAGATCAGGCCGGTTTTCCGATCTTCTTGCCAATTTTCTATCTGTACAGCCAGGGAATAGGGCAATTCCTGTTCCAGGGCCAAAAAGAGCTTTTCCCGAATAATTTCCGAGGCCAAAAAACGCATTGGCAGAGTGGAAAGCTGTTCTTCCGGGTAAAGCAAAGGGCCGAAGGGCAGGAATTGAGTGACATGCTCCAGAAGTTTGGATACGCCCTGGCCTTGATCAGCAGAGACTGGAAAGATTGTAGCCTCTGGCCAGGCCTGGTGCAGAGACTGCATCAAAGGCAGTAGGCTTTGTTTGTCCTGGACCAGATCTATCTTGTTTAAAACAATTGCCATTTGCATTGTGAACAGCAGTTCAGAGCTCTGCAAATGCATAAGATCTGCCTTAAGCTTACGCTGGTTGCGTATATAAAGCAGGGCATCCAGCACAATCAGCACCTGATCAGCACCTGATAGAGCCTGCCATGCAGACTGCACAAGGTGTCTATTCATGGGCTGCTTGCTCTGGTGCACCCCAGGTGTATCCAGAAAAACTATCTGGGCCTGGTTCATGGTCAGGATGCCGCTGATCCTGTTCCGAGTAGTCTGCGGTTTGGGGCTGACTATGGCCAGTTTCTGACCCAAAATCGCATTGAGCAAAGTGGACTTGCCTGCGTTAGGCGGGCCAATTATGGCTACAATACCGCTTCGTGTTTGTTCTGTCTCTATTTTTTGCATTGTCCCTGTTGGCTTAAGTGCTGCCCAAGGGCTTATCAAAAAAATCTGCTTGCACATTTAGCCCAGTCTGGTTAGTTTCCTTTGCGCATTGGTTTTTAGCCAAAATTTGGTTTTGTGTACTTAATTTCCCTCCAGGGCGATAAATCGCCTCTGATGGACAGCAAACATCGCTTAAGGTCTGCATTATTATGAACAAAGATTTGATCATTGTCGAGTCTCCGGCCAAAGTCAAGACCATAAAGAAATTTTTGGGCCGAAATTACCTGGTGGAGGCCTCTGTTGGACATATCCGGGATCTGCCCGGCAATGTGCTGGGCGTAGATGAACAAAATGATTATACCCCAGAGTACCAAATAGTTTCTGGCAAGCAAAAAGTGGTACAAAAATTGCTTACCGCTGCAGCCAAGGCCAATAAGGTTTATCTGGCCCCGGATCCGGACCGGGAAGGTGAGGCCATTGCCTGGCATGTAGCAGAACTGGTGCAGGAGACAAACCCCAATATCCGCCGCATCCAGTTTAATGAAATAACCTCTTCTGCTGTGCAGGAAGCCTTGAAGCATCCCCGGGATCTGGACCGCAACCTGTTTGATTCCCAGCAGGCCAGGCGTATATTGGACAGACTGGTGGGCTACAAAATTTCCCCTTTGCTCTGGAACAAGGTCAAAAGAGGGATCTCTGCGGGCAGAGTGCAGTCTGTTGCTCTGCGTTTGATTGTGGAGCGGGAAAAGGAGCGGCAAAATTTTGTGCCCCAGGAATACTGGGTGTTCAAGGTTGATCTTAAAGGAGCACAACCCCCGGCCTTTAACGCTGAACTTTGGAAGGTACAGGACAAAAAGCCGACGATAGATAATGCACAAAAGGCCTCGGCCTTGGAAAAAGAAGTCCAGGACCAGGAGTTCATCTTGGACTCAGTGCAGGAAAAAAAGAGGCAGCGTCAGCCTAAACCCCCTTTTATCACTTCCAGCCTGCAGCAGGATGCCAGCAACAAGCTGGGCTTTTCCGCAAAAAAAACCATGACCCTGGCCCAAAAGCTGTACGAAGGCTTGGAACTAGGCGCAAAGGGCACCACAGCTCTAATCACTTATATGCGCACGGATTCAGTACGAGTGGCCCAGGAGGCCAGGGAGGCAGCCAAGAAATGGATTCAGGACAATCTGGGCCAGGATTATTATCCACAAAAGGCAAAAACTTACAAGAGTAAGTCCGGGGCCCAGGATGCCCACGAGGCCATTCGTCCGGTGGACGTGTCTTTGACTCCGGAAGATGCCTCAACCTATCTGGGTCAGGACCTGCTGCGCCTGTACAGACTGATCTGGCAACGCTTTGTAGCCTCCCAGATGGTCCCGGCCACTTTTTGGGATACTGTGTTCCTGATTCGAGCCGGCAGAACGACTTGGCGCAGTAAAGGGGAAAGGTTGATATTCCCTGGATTTTTAAAGGTCTATGTCCCGGAAGATGTGCACAAGGAAATTGCATTACCCAAGTTGGAACAGGGCCAGGTTCTTGAGCTATTAAACCTACAAAAGGAGCAGAAATTCACTCAGCCCCCGGCCAGATTTACTGAGGCCTCTTTGGTGCGCAGTCTGGAGGAGAAGGGCATTGGACGGCCTTCCACCTACGCCCAGATCATATCAACCCTTTTGGACAGGGAGTACGTGCGCCAGGCAAACAAGCAATTCGTGCCTACTGAATTGGGCTTTACGGTTAATGACCTCTTGACCATCCATTTTCAACAGTTGATGGATGTGGGCTTCACCGCCCAGATGGAACAGGCCCTGGACCAAGTGGCCTTGGGTCGGCAGAACTGGGTCAGCCTGCTCAAAGATTTCAGCCTGGAGTTCAACCCCAGCCTGGAAAAGGCCAAAAAGGACATGGCCCAGGTCAAGACAGGCCTGGAAAGTGGATTGACCTGTCCTGTTTGCGGCAAAGCCATGCTTATCAAGTTTGGCCGCAATGGTGAGTTTCTGGCCTGTAGCGGCTATCCCCAATGCACTCAGACCAGCAATTTTGTCAGGGACGATGCAGGCAGGATCCAAATGCAGGAGAATCAAGCCAAGGAATTGCAGAAGGTAGGGGTCTGTTCGCAGTGCGGTTCTGACCTGGTTTTAAAAAGAGCCAGAACCGGCAGCAGGTTCATTGCCTGCAGCAATTATCCCAAGTGCAAGCAGACCCAGCCATACAGTACCGGTGTGAATTGCCCTGTACCAGACTGTCCAGGACAACTGGTAGAGAAGAGCTCCAAGCGGGGCAAAATTTTTTACGCCTGCAACCAGTATCCAGACTGCAGCTATGCGCTCTGGCATTATCCCGCAGCTGAAAAGTGCCCTAATTGCGAAAACCAGGTCTTGGTGCACAAAAGCAGCAAGACCAGGGGCAACTATCTGGCCTGCCCTGGCAAGGGTTGCAAATACTGGCGCGAACTGGAGCAGGACTAGGACTCAGACTATGGCTTCTTTATCCCTGAGGCCCAGAAAATAGAGCACCGCATCCAGGCCCACATTGCTGATGGCCTGTTTAGCCCCTTGCCTGACCAATGGTTTGGCATGGAAGGCAATACCCAATCCAGCCAGATTGAGCATAGGCAGATCATTGGCCCCGTCGCCCACAGCAATAACCTGTTCCAGGGAGATGTGTTCTTTTTGCGCTAAGTATTTTAAAAGTTGAGCTTTTTTTTCACCGTCCACGATTTCTGCACAGAGCCTTCCGGTCAGTCTGTGTTTTTCGATCTCCAGTTCGTTGGCAAACAAGTAATCAATCTGCAGCATTTTTTGCAAATATCGGCCAAAATAGGTAAATCCTCCAGAAAGTACTGCTATCTTGTAACCCAGGGTCTTCAGGTTTTGGATCAATCTTTGCGCGCCTGGAGTCAAAGACAGATTACAGGCCACCTGCTCCAGTACGTCTGCGTCCAAGCCCTGGAGTAAGGCTACTCTCTTCTGCAGGCTCTGTTTGAAATCCAACTCGCCCTGCATGGCCCTGCGGGTAATCTTTTCCACCTCTGGTCCTACCCCGAAGCGGTAGGCCAGTTCGTCAATCACTTCAGATTGGATCAATGTGGAATCCATATCAAAGGCAATAAGCCGTCTGTGCCTACGATATGGGGTGTCTTCCTGCAAACCTATGTCTACAGGGTATTGCCTGGATAGGGCCAAAAATTTTGAACGCATGCGGCTTAGGTCTTGGGGATTGCCAGTGAGTTCCATCTCTATACAGGTCAGGGCCTGGGGATCGTCTTGTTTGCGCTGTAGGGGTCTGCGGTTTGAAAGGCGGCTGATCTGGGAAATATCCAATTGGTTCTCCCGCACCAGGGAGGATAGCCTGTACAGATGTTCTGTATGCAGACTGCGGCCCAACAAGGTCAGAATATAGGTCTTTTTGTGCTCCAGCTTGGTCCAGCTCTCGTATTCTTCAGGATCCAGCGCAGAGAATTTAAGCTGTAGCCCCAGGCTGTGAGCCTGGTATAAAAACTCCTTAAGTAGGGATTTGCCTTGGTCTTTATCTGGCATGTGCAAGAGCATGGACAAGGCCAGGCTGTCGTGGATAACTGCCTGGGAGATATCCAATATCTCAATACACAAACCCTGCAGGCTGCTGCACAGGACCTCAACCAGTCCTGGCCTGTTTTGCCCGGTAATATTGATCAAGTAGATGCTGGACATATAGGCAGCCTTGACTTATCTACAGTTTGGTACATGAAACCCGGAACCAGGAACTGTGATTGCTGATAGACTTGAACGTCAAAACCGAAAAAACAGGACACTAGCCTGAGAGCATCTTTTTAATATCCTGCAGGCCGTCCTGCAGATCCTGCAGGATATCCCACCACTTTCTGTTTTGTTCCAATTTGCGCTTGGCGCCATCAATGGTCAGCCCCTGGGTATACAGCAGATATTTTATGCGCCTGAGCAGGGTTAGATGTTCTTCTGTATATAGACGCTGACCTTTTGGGGTGCGGATGGGATCCAATTGGGGAAATTCAGACTCCCAAAAACGGAGCACATAAGGCTCTAAGTCCAATAGCTGGGCTGCTTGTCCTATTTTGTAAGTCTTGTTACGCGCAGGCGTCATACCCGACATCTTATGGAAAGCTCACCGGCAGTTCCTGGAGCAGGCGGCTGCCCAGCCTGCTATGTTCCTGATCAACCTCTTTATCTGTCAGGGTCTTGTCACTATGTCTGTAAACCAGGCGCAAGGTAATGTTTCGCTTCGGGCCGTCCTGGGGTTGATAAACATCCTGCAGGCTGTATTCGGATAGAATGGGACTCTCGGCTTCCAGGATCTTTTTCTGTAGGGCTGCAAAACTGACCTCTGGGCCGGCAATGATCGTCATATCCCTGGTTACTGGCGGGAATTTAGGCCAGGATCTATAGGTCGGCAAGGCGCCAGGGTGCATGCTACAGAGTTGATCCAGATCCAGTTCGGCTATCCAGACTGGATATCTAAAGCGATAATCCCTGGCGATATCAGGCTTGAGACTGCCCATGCTGCCCAATTGCGTGTCTTGCAACAAAATCTGCAGCGCAGGGTCCAGGTAAGGATGATCCATTTGCAGCCTGCAGTCAAATCCAGGCAGCAAGAGTCGGCAAAACAAATGTTCCAGCAGGCCCTTGAGTTCAAGATAGTCAGCCTCAGCCCTGGGCCAGGGCCATTGTTCCGGCTGGCGCAGGCCATGAAAAGCCAGACCCAAAAGGTTTTTTTCACGAGCCCCAGTCTCTGAGTCTGAATCCGGCCGGAAACAGCGGGCCACTTCAAAGAGCTGCAGATGCGTGTTGCCCTGGGCAATATTTTGGGCCAGACTCTGAAAAAGCCCTGGTGCCAGCACAGGCCGCATGCTGTCCTGATCTAGGCTGAGCGGATTTTGGATACCCAGGATATTGGTCTGAAGACCCAGCCTGGAGAGTTCTTTTTGGCCTGCAAAGCTGTAGTTAATAACTTCCTGCAGGCCCTGGCCCTGGGCCCAGCGCTTGATGCGCTGCAGGAATTCATGTCCTGCCCTGTCCGGCAAGGACTCTGCCCTGCAGGACAGTAGACCCCTTCTGATTAGGGGCGGTTTGGAATAAATGGCCTCATAACCATAAAAACGGGCAATTTCCTCAATCAAGTCCACCTCGCGGGTCAAGTCCAGTCTGTAGCTGGGAGGACAAACCAGGCATGATTCTTGAGCAATGCTTTTAGTCTCACATCCCAGGTTTTGCAATGTGTGCAGGCAAAAATCCTGGTCCAGGTCCAGGGCTAAAAGCTTGGCTGCCCTGACAGGACGAAAGCCTATCTGCGGGCTTTGCCAGGGTTTTGGTTCCTGTTTGCTGACCCCTTGCAGTACACTGCCGCCAGCTATCTGCTGCATAAGGCTGCAGGCCCGGTCCAAAGCCAGGGCTGATCCAGGTTGATCCACCCCCCTTTCAAACCTGTAGGCTGATTCACTGCTCAGACCCAACCTGCGGCAGGTCTTGCGCACCGCAGCCGGATCGAAAACTGCGCATTCCAGGAGCACTTCCTGGCTAGCAGAGCTGATTTCGCTGTTGGCGCCGCCCATGATCCCTGCCAGCGCCACTGGCTGGTCCCTGTCCCAGATCAACAGGTCTTCAGGGCATAGATAATGCTTGTGTCCGTCCAGTGTGGTAAATTCTAAGCTCTGTCTTGCTTTGGCCACCCTGATCAGCTCTCCTGTCAACAATTGCCGGTCAAAGGCGTGCAAGGGCTGGCCCATTTCCAAAAGGACGTAATTGGTGATATCCACAACGTTGTTCACCGGCCTTAGTCCCAGACAGAGCAGCCTGCTGCGCAACCAGAACGGGCTGGGGGCAATTTTGATATCTCGAATGATTCTGGCCTGATATATAGAGCAGAGTTCAGGATCCTGAATCTGGATTTCCAGCAAAGAGGAAGCTGCAGGCGGTTCTTCCTGCAATGTGCAGTCAGGGAAAAACAGGGGCAGTCCAAAGGCTGCAGAGACTTCTCTGGCTATGCCCAATACGCTCAGGCAGTCTCCGCGGTTTGGAGTCAGACCAATGTCCAGGATCAGGTCCTCCAGGTTCAGGCCCTGGGTCAATGCCTGGCCAGGTTTAAGATCTGGCTCCAAGAGCATGATTCCGCTCTGATCCTCTCCCAGGCCTAATTCTTTTTCTGAAAGGATCATGCCCTGAGATTGCACACCGCGGATCTTGGATTTTTTGATGCTATGCCCGCCAGGCAGTTTGCTGCCTGCAGGGGCCACTGGCACCATTTGTCCTGAAGAGACATTAGGCGCCCCGCAGACAATATCCAATTCCTGGTCCAGACCCAGGTCTACCCGGCATAACTGCAGCTGGTCCGCATTAGGATGGGCTCGGCACTCCAGGATCCGACCCACCCGCAGCTCCTTGAGCTGGGCAAAAGGAGTGATCTGCTCTTCCACTTCCAGGCCGAGCATGGTCAGACAGTGCACCAAATCCTGCACACTGCCAGCATAGGGTGTAAATTCCTGGAGCCATTTTACACTGAGCAGCATATTTACAGACCTTGTTTATAGACTCGGCAATTGCCGGAATTGTGTCAGAAAGCGCAGATCATTATTGAAAAACAAGCGCAAATCATCTATGCCGTATTTAAGCATGGCTACCCGCTCTACCCCCAAACCAAATGCGAATCCAGTGAATCTTTCCGCATCGTAACCCACAGCTGCAAACACCTCTGGATCGATCATCCCGCAGCCCAGAATCTCTACCCAACCTGTCTGCTTACAGACCCTGCACGGTGCACAAGACTTTTGACCGCTGCCCTGGCAAATAACGCAACTGATATCTACTTCTGCGCTGGGTTCGGTAAAGGGGAAATAACTGGGCCTGAAGCGCACCTGGCATTGAGGTCCAAATATGTGCTGCACAAATAGGGTCAAAGTGCCGCGCAGATCAGCCATGCTGACCTCCTGATCCACCAAAAAGCCCTCAATCTGATGGAACATTGGGGAATGAGTCAAGTCTGCGTCCCTGCGGTAGACCTTGCCTGGAGCAACAGCAGCCAAAGGGGGCTGTCTGCTTTGCATTGTTCTTATCTGCAGGGGTGAAGTATGGGTACGCAGCACTGTACCACCTTGGATATAGAGTGTATCCTGCATATCCCTGGCCGGATGATCCCGGGGTATATTCAAGGCTTCAAAATTGTAAAAATCACTTTCCACCTCAGGTCCGGTGACAATCTCAAAGCCCAATGCGCTGAATACCGAGCAGATCTCATCCAAAACATGGGTTATTGGATGCAAAGCGCCTAGTCGTGGCCTCCTGCCTGGCAAGGTGGGATCAAATCCTGTAAAGTAGCCGGCCTGCTCTTGCCTGGCCAATTCCTGCTTTTTGGCCTGGAAGCGTTCTTGAAGTTTTTTTTTGACTTGATTCGCTGTCTGGCCGGCTTCTGGCTTGTCCTTGGGGCTAATCTCGGGCAATCTGGCCAGGAGTGCGCCCAGCTTTCCTTTTCTGCCCAGCACATCAGCCCTTAGTTTTTCCAATTGCTGTTCAGAATCTGTATCCTGCAAGGCCGCTTCAAATTCAACACTGATTTGCTGCAGGCTGGTCAGGAAATCTTGTTTGCTTAGGGCCAAGTTACTGCACCTTGGTTTTGGCCATTTCTGCCAGTCGGGCAAAGGCCTGTTTATCATTCCAGGCAATGTCTGCCAGTGTCTTGCGGTTGAGCCCAATTTCGGATTGATACAGACCAGACATAAGTTTGCTGTAGGACAGACCATGTTCCCGGGCTGCGGCGTTGATGCGCACAATCCATAGCCTGCGGTAATCCCGCTTTTTAAGTCTGCGGTCCTTATAAGCGTCACACAGGGCGTGCTCCACTGCTTCTTTAGCGGTCCTGAACAGCTTGCTTCTACCGCCCCGGTACCCTTTGGCCATCTTTAGGTATTTCTTATGTTTCTTTTGAGCAGTCTTGCCTCTTTTGATACGCATCTTGATTCTCCTTGTGCATCAGGAATATTCTTTTGTTGTGGTCCAGCAAAACAGCAGGGAAGCTTTGCTGCTTTGACCGAGTCTTTTTTGCATGGCTCTCATCCGCTATAGGGCAAAAGAGTTTTAATTTGTTTTAAATTGGCCGAGTCCACCAAAGTCGACTGACGTAAGCCCCTTTTCCTTTTTGGAGTTTTCTTGGTCAGGATATGGCTGTGAAAGGCTTTTCTGCGGAGCAGTTTTCCGCTGCCCGTGAACTTGAACCTTTTGGCTGCGCCTCTGTGGGTCTTAATCTTCGGCATAAGTCCTCCTTATTCTGCAAATCCAGGCTATTGTTAAGCCGGTTGTCATCTTGATCAAAGTCTTGCTATTTTTTGGGCAATGGGGCCAGAATCATGTTCATGGTCCTGCCTTCAAACTTGGGCGGCTGTTCCACTTTGGCCATCTCGCTTAGCTCGTCCTGAATATTCTGCATAATTTCTTGGCCCTGGTCCTTATAGACTATCTCCCTGCCCCGGAAAAAAAGGGTTACCTTGCATCTGTCCCCTTTGGAAAGAAACCGCTTGATATGATTGAGCTTGGTCTGTAGATCGTGCTCATCAGTTTTGGGTCGAAACTTTACTTCCTTGAGCTGGATCTGGGCCTGTTTTTTCTTGGCTTCTTGCTGTCTTTTGCTTTGCTGATATTGATATTTACCGTAGTCCATCAATCTGCAAACCGGAGGGGCAGCCTTGGGGGAGACCTCCACCAAGTCCACTCCTTGCTCTTCTGCCAATTGCAAGGCTTGCTTGGTGGTCATAACCCCAAGCTGTTCACCATCTTCATTGACCACTCTGACTTCAGGCACTTTGATTTGGTGGTTACGTCGGGCGCTAGTAGACGAAACTATAGCTCATACCTCCACGTTTAAATGGTTCTGTGCAGTCTTGTTCAACTATGTCTATTAGTTCAGTCCGGGATATTGGACCCAGATTTTTTTGATTTCTCATTCTCACGCTTAGCTGGTCTGCGCCTTGCTCCTTATTGCCGGCCACCAGGATATAAGGGATCTTTTCCAGTTCCGCCTCCCGGATCTTGTAACCCAGTTTTTCATTGCGCAGATCAGTTTCTACCCGGATACCTGATTGCAGCAGTTCATTTGCACAAGCATGCACATAGCCGGCTTGTTCGTCAGTAATGTTTAAGATTCTGGCCTGTACAGGGCTGAGCCACGTGGGAAAAGCTCCGGCAAAATGTTCTGTGAGTATGCCCAGGAAACGCTCTATTGCCCCTAAAATGACTCTGTGCAGCATAACCGGCCTGTGTTTAGCGCCATCTTGGCCGATAAAATTCAAGTCAAATCTCTGGGGCAGGGTGAAATCGCATTGCACAGTGGCGCATTGCCATTTTCGGTTTAAGGCATCTTTGAGCTTAATGTCAATCTTGGGTCCATAAAAGGCCCCTTCTCCAGAACATACAGCATATTGCAGACCAGCACTATCCAAGGCCTGCTGCAGAGCCTGCAATGCCAGTGCCCAATCCTGTTCTGAGCCAATGGACTTTTCAGGCCTGGTTGAAATTTCCACTTCGTAAGCAAAATCGAAGAGCTGCATTATGTCCTGCACAAAGTGCAAGACGTTCAGAATCTCCTGCTGCAGCTGATCCTGACGACAGATTATATGTGCATCGTCCTGGGTAAACTGCCGGACCCTGAGTAGGCCGTGCATAACTCCGGACTTTTCATGCCTGTGCACTGTGCCTAGCTCAAAGAGCCTGACAGGCAGATCCCGGTAACTGCGCAGCCTGGATTTATAAACCAGCATATGTGCCAGACAATTCATGGGTTTGAGTCCGTAGATCTGGCCCTCAATTTCAGAAAAATACATGTTTTCCCGGTAATTATCGTAATGGCCAGAGAGTTCCCAGAGCTCCCTGCGCAGTAGTTGGGGCCCGCGCACCAAATGATAACCCCTTTTCAGATGTTCTTTGGTTTCAAAGTCCTCCAGAATACTGCGGATCAAGGCTCCCTTGGGGTGAAATATGGGCATGCCTGGACCGGCTTCTTCAGAAAAGCTGAAAAGCTCCAGTTGGCTGCCCAATTTGCGATGGTCCCTTTTCTGAGCTTCTTCCAGCTCTTGCAAGTATTTTTTCATTGCCTTCTGGCTTGGCCAGGCAGTACCATAAATGCGTTGCAACATAGGCCTGCGCTCATCTCCGCGCCAGTAAGCTCCAGCCACACTGGTCAGTTTGAAAGCCTGGATATAGCCAGTAGAAAGCACATGAGGCCCGCGGCAAAGATCGCTAAAATTGTCTTGGCTATAAATGCAGACCTGGTCTTCCTGCATTTCCTCCAGAAGCTCCAGCTTGTAAGTCTCGTTTTGCAAAAGAAATAAGCGTTTGGCTTCCTGCTTGGAAAGCGCTTTTCGTTTCAGGGGCAAATCTGATTGCACTATCTTTTGCATTTCCTGCTCGATAGCTTGCAGGTCCTCTGGAGTAAAGGAGCGCTCAAACTCAAAATCATAATAAAATCCATTTTCAATGGCCGGGCCAATGGCCATTTTGGCTTCAGGAAAAAGCTTTTTCACAGCTTGAGCCATGATATGCGCGGTGCTGTGACGCAAAATCTCCAGACCTTGTTCTGAATCCTGAAAGACAGGTTCCAATTGGCCACACTCCAAGGGCATTTCCTGCTGCAGATCCAACAAAGCCTGGCCACACCAACAAGCCACGACTTTTTTCATCTGTTTGTTGCTCAGCGCCGCAACCAAGACCTGTGCACAGCTCTGGCCCTGTTCCACTTGGAGTTTCCGGCCTTGTATCTCCACAATCTGCACTTCAGCCTCCCAAAACAAAAAGCCCAAACTAAACAGGGAGGCTGAGCCTCCCTTTAAAAATACGCCATCTATTCCGAGGATGGTAGGCGCGAGGAGATTTGAACTCCTGACCCCTTGCGCGTCAAGCAAGTGCTCTACCCCTGAGCTACGCGCCTGCAAGAGATATTTACAAATAACAAGTCTGCTCAAAGCCTGTCAAGGGGAATATGGTATTTTGCAGCTGAACTGGGCAGTCCTTGCAGAGAAAACCCTGTTACCTGCAAGATATTGTTCCATGAAGCCTTTGAAAGGTATAGTTAGAATCTAGACATATATAGGGTCTGTAATATTTGACTGACTGCAGCAATTCCAGTAAATTATATACATTAAGCTGGAATGTTGTACCAGCTGCAGCCGGCTTGTGCTCTGACAGGCTGTTTCAGGCCAAAGGCGTTTCTAAAAAAGGGACTGCCCTATGCTCTATTCACCCCAGGTACTGTTCATTTCTTCAGAGGCATACCCCTTTTCCAAGTCAGGGGGACTAGGGGATGTGCTGGGTGTTTTGCCCTTAACCCTGAAGAATATGGGCCTGGATGTAGGGCTGATCATTCCGTTTTACGGCAGAATGTTCACTGCCGAATACCAGATCCGCCTTTTGTTCCAGAGATGTCCTGTGGGTTATCCCTGGCCGGACATCACCGCTGATATTTACCGTGCTGATTATCACGGGGTGCCTGTCTATTTTGTGGATCGGCCTGAATATTTTGACCGCAAACATTTTTACTGCACATATTACGGCGATTACTTTGATAATTGCGAGCGCTTCATTTTTTTTTCCCGGGCTGCCCTGGCCTGGGCCAGGACCATGGACAGGCCTCCGGCAATATTGCATGTACATGACTGGCAGACTGCACTTATTCCTGCCTATCTTCATTTCATGCGCCAAGATGATGCCTTTTGGCAGCAAACAAAATCTATGCTCACTGTGCACAACCTGGCTTTCCAGGGTCAGTATTCCGCTCGCTTGTTCTGGGAATCAGGGCTTCCGGCCCAGGCCTGGCACATGGACGGCGCAGAACATTATGGCTCCTTTAATATGCTGAAGACAGGCATCAATTTTGCTGATCTGATCAGTACAGTCAGCCCCAATTATGCCCTGGAGGTACTGACCTCTGAATTCGGCTGCGGCCTGGAGGGTGTATTGAACAAAAAGGCCTCCAGGATCCGCGGGATCTTGAACGGAGTGGACTACTCCACCTGGGACCCTGGCCAGGATCGATACCTGCCCCAGAATTATTCTGTGCAGAACCTAAAGGGCAAACTTGCATGCAAGGAATTTTTGCTGCAAAAAATGGGTCTAGGATTTTGTTTAGAGGAGAACTGGCCGTTACTAGGCTTTATAGGCAGACTGCGCGAGCAAAAAGGTATTGATTTGCTGCTGGAGATTATCCTGGATTTAATGCAGCTGAACCTGGGTCTGGTCATCCTGGGCGAGGGAGATCTGGAGTTGGAGACCAGGCTATTCAATTTAGTGGAGCAATATCCAGGCAGGTTGGCTGCATATATCGGATATACTGAAGAAGAGGCCCATCTGATCATGGCTGGGTCAGACATATTCCTGATGCCTTCCAGGTATGAACCTTGTGGATTGACTCAACTCTACAGCCTGCGCTACGGTACATTACCGGTGGCCTCTGCAGTGGGCGGATTGAAGGACACAGTGTGCAGCTATCCCCAGCAGGATTGTACTGGGTTTATCTTTGATCCGGTGAACAGCAGGCGCCTTCTGGAGTGCATTAAGCAGGCACTAATGGTCTGGCAACAGACCACAGTTTGGCAGGCAATGCAGTTTAGGGCCATGAGCAATGATTTCTCCTGGCCGCATTCTGCCAGAAAATACTTGGACTGCTACAGTGAATTGGGTCTACGGCTGGAATTGGAAAGTTTTGGGGCAAACAAGCCTTCCGAGATCAGAAAAACCAAAATTGCAACAAAATCTAGGACAAGCCGGCATAAATAACCATGCATGAAATTAGCCTAGGCTACAGCATTCAGGACTATCTTAGCGGGGAAGACATTCAAGCCACCACTTACGAAGATCTGCGCCAGGCCATGGCCAGGATGCTGGTGGAAAGAAAAGGTTATCCCAGGCAGAATCTGCAACCCAAGGCAAGTATCTGTTTTGAGATCCAGGGCCGGGTCTACAGACGGGAGGTGGATATTTCCGTCTATGATCAACAGGGCAGAGTGCTTTTGATTCTTATGTTCTGCGCTGGGGAGGTGGAAACCTATATCCGGGAATGCCTGGCAGCAGCCAGGTTGCATCCTCATGGTCCAGCCAGGCTCGCTTTGGTTACGGATACCAAACAGGCCTTGATCCTGCGCGTGGCAGATGCAAAGCTCCTGAGACAGACAGATTACCAGGCTATCCCCAGTTGGGAGCAATTGCAGCAGGAGGCAGCAAAGGCTGAGCAGTATGTTTTAACCCAGGAGAAAAAGCAGGTAGAAGAACGTATCTTCTATGCTTTTAGCGAGCTCGGCTGTTCCTGCCGGCAGTGTCCTCCCGAGGGCTAATCACGGCTATCATTCAACCTGGCAGAGTAGTCTCAACCTCTTGCTCAGAATCTGTCTTCGCGGTCCATGCAGCGGTAGTTTATAGCCTCGGCCAAATGTTCAACCGTTAATTGCTCTGCAGCTTCCAGGTCCGCAATCGTCCTTGATATTTTCAGTATCCTGGTGAAGGCCCGAGCAGATAGTCCCAGCTTGTGTACGGCCTGCTCCAGAAAGTCGTGTTCTGGTTCTCCCAGGTTGCAGTATCTCTGCAGCCACTTGTCCCCAAGTTCACTATTGGTGCTGCAGGGCAATTTATGATATCGCCTGGTCTGAATCAATCTAGCTTTCTGGATCCTATTCCGCATAGACCTGGAGTCATTGGTGCTCTTTTTCTGCTTGAGCTCCTTATACTGCAGGGCCGGGACCTCGATTTGCAGGTCTATACGGTCCAAAAGCGGCCCAGACAACCTGGAGCGATAACGCTGGATCTGTCTCATGCTGCAGGTGCAGACGTGATCTTCATCTGTAAAATATCCGCACGGACAGGGATTCATGGCAGCTACCAGCATAAAATGCGCAGGATACTGCAAAGAGATTACAGCCCTGGAAATGGTCACGTTGCCGTCTTCCAAGGGCTGTCGCATGACTTCCAGTACCTGTTTGCGGAACTCTGGCATCTCGTCCAGAAAGAGCACTCCTCGATGGGAGAGGGAAACTTCTCCAGGCCTGGGGTATTGTCCCCCGCCTATCAAGCCGGCATCAGAGATGGTATGGTGTGGAGCCCGGAAAGGGCGTTCCGTGATTAAAGCTTTGCCAGGACTGAGTTGTCCAGCTACGCTGTAAATTTTAGTTACTTCCAGGGCCTCTTCAAAACCGAGCAAAGGCAGTACACTGGGAATCCTTTTGGCCAGCATGGTCTTGCCACTGCCAGGAGGGCCAATAAAAAGCAGGTTATGTCCACCTGCGGCTGCAATCTCCACGGCACGTTTGGCATGCTCCTGGCCCTTGACCTCGCTAAAGTCCAGGCTGGATACCTGGCGCCTGACCCAAAGATCGTCCAGATCGCTCTGAAAGGCTGGGACTTGCTCTTCACCGCTTAAGAAGCGTATGCTCTGGGCCAGACTCTCCAAGGGATAGACTTGCAGGCCCTGCACCACTCCGGCTTCTGCCTTGTTTTCTTCCGGGATGATCAGCCCTCTTGCACCGGCGTCCCTGGCCTTGATGGCCATGGGCAGCACCCCAGGCACAGGTTTTAATTCCCCGTTTAAAGAGAGTTCTCCAGCCAGAAAATAGCCATGCAGGCATGACTCAGGAAGAATTTCTGCCGCAACCAGCAGCCCCAGGGCCAGGGGCAGATCGTAGCTGCTGCCCTCTTTGCGCATATCTGCCGGTGCCAAATTAATGGTAATCCTGGAAGGCGGGAGTTTGAAGCCGCTGTTTTTAAGGGCGGTAAACACCCTTTCCTTGCTTTCCTTGACTGCACCTTCAGCCAGGCCGACCATGGTAAAGGCAGGCATTCCTGATCTGGCCAGATCAGCCTCCAGATGCACTGTAAACGCCTCTATGCCCAGTAGTGCGGATGTAACCACCCTGGCCAGCATAAGCTACTCCACAGCTTGAGCTATGCGCCCCCATCTGACTTCACTCAAACCCTGCCAGGACCAGTAGATAATCCAGGCCTTGCCCAGTATTTTGTCCTGGTGCACAAAGCCCCAAAACCTAGAGTCATAGGATTCATCCCGGTTGTCCCCCAAGACGAAGTATTGCTCTGCAGGGATTTCTATAGCTGGCAGATTGTCC
Organism: uncultured Desulfohalobiaceae bacterium; assembly: GCA_964562725.1. GTDB lineage: Bacteria > Desulfobacterota > Desulfovibrionia > Desulfovibrionales > Desulfothermaceae > CAZBUB01. Next base: position 30,703 of record CAZLUR010000014.1, read on the forward strand.
CTGACTCCGGGCTCAAAACTGTGAGGAGGCCAGTTTTGCATAGGAAAATTGCGCTTGGTACTTTGCGGGCTGCTTATCTGCACATATGGCTCATTCAGGAGCTTGCCATTTCTATAGACTTGCTTGTCTTTAATCTCGATCGTATCCCCAGGCAGACCAATAACCCGCTTGATAAAGTCCTTGGACTCATCCTCTGGAAATTTAAAAACTATGACATCCTGGAACTCCGGCTCAGACACAGGTATGATCAGAGTATTTATGAAGGGCAGCCTGACTCCGTAGATGAATTTATTCACCAATAGGTGATCTCCAATTTTCAGGGTGGGCAGCATGGAGCCTGAAGGTATCTTGAAGGCCTGTACAGCAAAGGACCTGATCAAGAAAGCTAGGACAAGCGCTATAAGCAGGGCCTCTGCATAATCTTTGAAGGTTTTTTTCCAGCCTGGGCCCATGTCAGTTCCTTTGTGTTCAGCCATGTTCAGGTCCTATCCTTTTGCATGGCAGCCAGGAAAGCTTCCTGAGGCAGTTCAATGTTGCCCATTTTTTTCATCCTGCGTTTGCCTTGCTTTTGTTTTTCCAGGAGCTTGCGCTTCCTGGTTATATCTCCTCCATAGCATTTGGCAGTGACGTTCTTGCGCAAAGGCGCAACCCGTTCCCGGGCCACGACCTTTTGGCCGATACAGGCCTGAACGATCACTTCGAAGAGTTGTCTGGGGATCAATTGTTTGAGTTTCTGGGCCAGCCTTCTGCCTTGCTGGTAGGCCTGGTCCCGATGCACAATGCAGGACATGGAATCCACAGGCTCAGAATTGATCAAAATATCCAGGCGAACCAGATCCGAGCTGAAAAAACCAATCAGTTCATAGTCCAGAGAGGCATAGCCCCGGGTCATGGATTTGAGCTGGTCAAAGAAATCAAAGACAATTTCCGCAAAAGGCAATGCATAGGTGATGATGACCCGGGCCGAAGTCAGATAGCGCAATTCCTTTTGCAGGCCCCTTTTTTCCTCACAGAGCTCAAGTACCTTGCCCACATATGCATTGGGTGTGTGGATCTCCATGCGTACAAAGGGCTCTGCAATAGCTTCTATGTCTTTGGACTCAGGCAGCAGGCTGGGATTGTCCACCTTTTGGATTTTGCCGTCTTTGTGATGGACCTCATAGATTACCGAAGGGGCAGTGGCGATCAACTCGGCCTGAAACTCCCGCTCCAGCCTTTCCTGGATTATATCCATATGCAAAAGCCCAAGAAAACCACATCTAAATCCGAAGCCCAAAGCTTGTGAGGTCTCAGGTTCAAAGCTGAAGGCAGTATCATTAAGCTGCAGACGTTCCAAGGCCTTTTTCAAAGGGTCATACTTGGCTGGCTCCGTGGGATACAGCCCGCAGAAGACCATGGGCTGAATCTTCTTGAAGCCCGGGCAGGGTTGGCTGACAGGGTTATGAGCCCAGCTAATAGTATCTCCTACCCGGGCCTGACTCAGATCCTTAATATTGGCGAACATGAAGCCCACCTCTCCGGGGCCTAGCCACTCCACCTGTTGGGGGTTGGGGGAATATATACCCAGGCTACTGATCTCAAATTCCTTTTTATTGGAAAACATCATAATTTTTTGGCCCTGCTGCACGTATCCGTCAAAGATTCTGAACAGGACCACTACACCCTGATAGGCATCATACCAGGAGTCAAAGATCAAGGCTTTCAGAGGTGCCTGCAGGTTGCCATGTGGCCGGGGCACTTCCTGGACAATCCTCTCCAGGACCTGTGCGGTTTGGTAACCAGTCTTAGCGCTGACCTGTAGGAGATTAGAGCAGTCCAGGCCGATGGCCTCCTCTATCTCCTGGATGATCCGCTCTGGCTCTACCCCGGGCAGATCCACCTTGTTCAGGACAGGGATGATCTCCAGTTCGTTTTCCAGGGCCAGATATGCATTAGCCAAGGTCTGGGCCTCTACTCCCTGGGAGGCATCCACCAGGAGTATAGCCCCTTCACAGGCAGCCAGGCTCCTGGAGACCTCGTAATTGAAGTCAACATGCCCGGGAGTATCTATCAGATTCAGAATATAGTCCTGGCCGTCACCGGCTTTGTAAGGCATACGCACTGTCTGGGATTTGATAGTGATACCCCTTTCGCGCTCCAGGTCCATACGATCCAAGAATTGCTCTTTTTTATCCCGGCCGGTGACCAGGCCTGTCAATTCCAAAAAGCGGTCGGCCAGTGTGGATTTGCCATGATCAATGTGGGCAATGATGCTGAAGTTGCGAAGCTGTCTTTTTTCCGGCCGCATAATTCAAAAATTGTCTGTTTTATAGGTATTGATCACATAAGCAATCTTTGCCTGGTCAATAACCCATTTCCAGAGTTCTGTCTAATCATTCCAGGGCATAGGGTATTGGAGCAAGAAAGAGACTGTGCGGCCCAGGCATTGGTGAACAAGGAAGCGACTTGAACAAATGCGCATTGCAGAGACCATGGCCTCAGGACTGATCATCCTGACTTGTTGCAAATTCTCTGTCCAGGGCCTGCTGATAAAACTTATCAATGTAATTTTTGACCATTCTGCGAGCGCAAAATTGCGGGGCAATGCTTTTAATGCTTTCCTTCATGATTCTGACCCAGTTGTGCGGGGTTCCGTCTTCTCCTGCCTGATAATAAGCAGGAATGATATACTCCTCAAGGATTTGATAGAGTTGCTCCACATCCTCTTGATCCCGGTGCGGCTTTGGCTCCTCCTGGCCAAAGACCCAGCCGTTTTGATTGTTGTAGCCTTCCAGCCACCAACCGTCTGGAATACTTAGATGGGGCACACCATTTAGGGCTGCTTTCATCCCGCTGGTTCCGCTGGCTTCTAGCGGTGGTTGGGGGTTGTTCAGCCAGATGTCCACCCCGTGTACCAGGTACTGCGCCAACTGCTCATTGTAGTTCTCCACAAATGCTATCCTGCCGCTTAATTCAGGATTTCGGGCCAGGTTGTATATGCGCTGGATCAGTCTTTGCCCGCCTTCATCAGCAGGATGGGCCTTTCCCGCAAATATGATCTGAATAGGCCTCCAGGGGTGGTTAAGGATTCTTTTCAGGCGCTCTAGATCGTAAAAGATAAGATCCGCTCTTTTATAGGTAGCAAATCTCCTGGCAAAGCCTAGGGTGAGCACAGCTGGGTCCAGCATGGTGCCCTGGGCCATGATTTGGGAGGAATCGGTCTCTCCTGAACTCCAACGGTTTTTGGCCCTGTGCCTGATATAGTTGAAGAGTTTTAATTTAAGCCAATAATGGGTCTGCCATAGCTCTTGGTCCGGTACCTCCTCAATGAATTCCCAAATGGCAGGATTGTCGTGTGCGCTTAGCCAGCCCTCTCCAAAATGTTTATTGAACAAGAGCCTGAGTTTGGGCTCCAGCCAAGTAGGCAAATGCACCCCATTGGTCACATATTCGATGGGTATTTTTTCCTGGGAGGTATTTGGCCACAAGGATTGCCACATTTCTCTGGTTACCTGGCAGTGCTTTTTGCTCACAGCATTTGCCCGCCCAGACAGCTTTAAGGCCAAAACTGTCATATTAAAACCTGCTTGAGGCTGATCCGGGTGGCGGCCTAAATCCAGGAATTGTTCTTTGTTCAGATCCAGTCTGGGCCAATAGGTCTCAAAGTATTTTTCAATCAGCTCAAAAGGGAAGACATCATGGCCAGCAGGTACAGGGGTGTGTGTGGTGAACAGGCTGGTATCGAGCAAGTTCTGCCGGGCCTGCTCAAAGCTTTGGCCCTGCTGCACATACTCCCGGATTCTTTCCAGCAAGGCGAAAGCTGCATGGCCCTCGTTAAGATGCAGCAGACTGTAGTCCAGGCCCAGGGCCTTGAGCACTCTGGAGCCTCCTATGCCCAAAATAATCTCCTGCAGGAGCCTTTGACTGTGATCGCTGGTGTACAGCCTTTGTGATATGTTGCGGATCCAGGGCTCGTTAACCTCCAGGTCAGTGTCCATAAGATATAAAGGCACCCTGCCCACTGCCACCTTCCATATGCCAAGCTGCACTGGGGTATGGTTGATATAGGGCACTGGTACCTCTAACTGGGTTCCGCTTTCCGTGATCAGCCTATTGATAGAAGCGGCCTCTTTGTCCACCTCTTGAGTATAATTTTCTTGCCAGCCATCCTGACGCAGCACCTGGTAAAGATAACCTGCAGGGTACATAAAGCCCACTGCTATCATGGGCACTCCCAGATCGCTGCACTCCTTGAGGTGATCTCCAGCCAGAAAGCCAAGCCCTCCTGCATAAAAGGGCAGGGAGTGATGCAGGCCGTATTCTGCGGAAAAATAGGCTATGGGTAGGCCTTCAACTTTGGACTTGGTGCGGGGGCAAAGCGGAGGCTCCTGCAAATATCTATGGAAATGGTACATAACCAGATCATAGTGATGCAAGTAATGCTTATCCTGGGCTGCCTCCTGCAAAACACTCCCTGGGAGTTTTTTGAGCATCAGATCGGGGTTGTGCCCGCTTTCCTTCCAGGTCTGGCGGTCCAGCATTTTGAAAAGCATCCTGGCTTGAGGATTCCAGGACCACCACAGGTTCTCTGCCAGTTCGCCCAGACCTCGAAGACGTTCAGGCAGCCTGGGCAGATTGTTATTTTTGAGCAGAAACGTTTTCACCCGGGGCTCCTTAGTTTAACAAAGTTGTGTAAAATTTAAAAAGCAGTAGGCCTGCTTGTTGTCTAGAATTGCTTTTTTAACAAGCTGCAAGCATGCGGTCAAATCATAATTCGGCCCTGATGGACTATTAATTTAATTGCGCAACAATTTTTGCCATTTTTCGCGTTCCTGCCAGGAAAATCCTCCAGGATAACAAGGCCATATAGAGCTGTTCTGATAAAGGGGCTCTTCTGCAATGGGATAATCTGTGCATTGCCTGGCCCGGGCAAAGAGAGAGCTTCCGGGAATTGGGGAATAATGGGCCAAAATTGGTCGTATATTATGGGCTTTAGCAAAGCTAATACTCTGTTCGATCCCTTTGGGGTCCTGGCCGGGCAGGCCGAACAAGATGTAGGCCCCTAACTGTTTGGAGCTGAATCCGGCCCTGAATAGATTACGCACCGCTTGCTTCCATTGTTCCAGACTCAGTTTATAATCTTGACGACAAGCAAACTCTGCAGTTTCCAGACCTAAGCGCACAGTGCACAGTCCAGCTTGATGCAAAAGCCTGGCCAGGTCCTGCTGCAGGTATTTTGCATGCATGGCATTAGGCGTATGCAGCCTGACAGAATGGCCCTGATCAATTATTCTTTCCAAGAAAGGCACCAGCCATTGGTCTGGTTTATAGAGCAAGGCATCATCATAAAAGGCAAAGTCCTGCAGACCAAGGCTGCATTCTTGCAAAAATCTATTCAAAGTCCTGGACAAAGGCTGGGCCGCAAATCCTGGGTAGAGATACTGGCTTGCGCAGTATTCACAGGTAAAAGGACAGCCTCTGGAGCCCAAAATGATTGCAAAATCCTGTTCTGGATACAAATCAAGGGCCAGGTCTGTTTCAGGCAGACAAGGAACAGGTGAATTACTGCCAGCTGCCAATTGCCAGACCTTTTGCCAGTTGTCCCGGTTTTCCAGGGGGCCCTCCAAAATCAGATCAGCCTGGCTGCAGCTGTGTGCATGCTCAGGACAAAGGGTGGCGTAGATTCCGCCCAAAACCAAAGGCACCCTGGGCCAGGTCCTGCGCAGCAGTGTTTCCATGGCCAACACTCCAGGGTACCAGTAGGTCATTCCCGAAGCGAGCAAGATCAAGTCCGGGCCAGGGTCCATGAGTTTTAAGGCCTGGGCCACAGCCTGGTAAGGCAGGCCGTAACTGCAGTATCTTCTGGGAATATGTTCAAGGGCCCAAGGCTTGGGCAATGGGGTTTTAGGATAGGGGCCTGCACCGTATTTTTTTGTTTTGGGCCAGTTAATGTCCTTCCAGGTAGGGTGCAGACAGTCCAGTAGGGCCACGCTGCATCCAATGCGCCGCATAAGGTGCAGGCAGGTTAACAGCCCGGCAGGTCTGGACCAAAGATTATAGGCAGCAAAATCAAATATCCAGGGATTGACCCCCAAGACGCGCAAGCCAGCCCCAGGCTGTTCACTCTTTGATGATCTCCAGGTAATCTCTGGCCATTTGGGCATTAGAAGAATCCGGTTTGACCTCTAAAATGCGTTGCAGCCAATAAGCTGCTTGTTTAGTGTTGCCTAGCCTTAGTTCATTTTCAGCCAGCCTGAACAAAAAGTGATCATTGTCTGGAGCGGCCTCCACCGCTTTACGCAGCCAGTGCACTGCTTTTTCCCGCTGTTGGTTTTCCAGGTGGATGTCAGCTAATTGGTTATAGGCTGGCAAATATCTCCAATTAAGCTCCACTGCTTGTTCAGAGTAATGCACTGCCTGTTCTACTTGGCCCTGTTCCCAATAAAGCCGGCTTAGGTTGTAGGCTGGAAATTCAGGAGTCAGATAAGTGGTCAATTCCAGGGCCTGTTTAAAGGACTGCTCTGCCTGCTGATATTGATTGCAGGCCACCTGGGCCTGGCCTAAATTGTTCCAGCCTGCACCAAAATCCGGCTTTTGCTGCACCGCTATCTGCAGATGCTGTACTGCCTGCATGCAGTCGTCCAGCATGGAATACGTGGCGCCAAGCAAAAAATGATATTCTGGATATTTCCGGGCTCTATCCTTTAAAGGCAGCAGCTCTCGTAAACTCTTTCTGGGCTCTTCTGCAGCTAAATAAGAACCAGCCAGATCCATGTGGGCCTGGATATCCCTAGGCGCTGAAGCCAGGCTGCTGTCTTTGGTGGAACAGGCCGCCATTAGAGAACAAAATGACAAAGCAAGGATCAAGCCCAAGCCAATCAGGATGCCTTGCACAACTTGAACCCCTGGCTTGAGCTTAATTGTTCCTGACAAGCTGATTGGGTTGTTGCCCTGCAAAGAATTGCACTTGTTTACTTTGTCCATCTTAAATCACTTTGTTCAAAGGGTATTCAATGATGCCCTCAGCTCCTATTTCCTGCAGCCTGGGAATCAACTCCCGCACAGTTGACTCTTGCACAACGATTTCTATGGACAGCCAGTCTGCATGATAAAGATCCGCCATAGTGGGCGAGGTCAAACTGGGCAGGATCTTCAGCACCTGGTCCAGTTTATCCTTTTTGATATTCATCTTCAGGCCCACCATATGCTCAGCCCTAAGTGCACCCTGGAGCAGGGTGGTCATCTGCTGAATTTTGTTTCTCTTCCAGGTGTTTTCCCAGGCCTGGGGACTGGCTATGACCTGAGTAGAGGTCTGAAGCAGTTCTGCTATAATGCGCAAACCATGGGCCTTGATGGTGGTGCCGGTCTCGGTGACTTCCACAATGGCATCAGCCAGGCCAGAAGCTATTTTGGCCTCAGTAGCGCCCCAGGAGAATTCCACTTCCACAGGGATATCTGCTGCCTGGAAATAATTGCGGGTGAAATTTTCCAGTTCAGTAGCGATTTTCTTCCCTGCCAAATCTTCAGGTCGTTTATAAGGGGAATCTGCGGCCACAGCCAAAACCCAGCGCGCTGGACGATTGCTGTTCTTGGAATAGACCATCTCAGACACAGTTACTACCCGGGCTTCATTCTCCAGGATCCAATCCTTGCCGGTCAAACCCATATCCAAGGTGCCATCCCCTACATAGACTGGCATCTCCTGGGCTCGGCACAGGCTGCACTGGATTTGCGGGTCATTGATCTCAGGAAAATAGTTGCGGTGGTGCAGGTTGATTTTCCATCCGGATTTAGCCATGAGCTTGACAGTGGCCTCCTGTAAAGAACCCTTGGGTATACCCAGTTTTAACACATTGTCTGCAGTCATTTATTATAAACCTCCTTGGGCTCGAAAATCTTGGGTGAGCATTGCCAGGTTTGCCCATCTTGTATCTCCCTGAAAAAACAGCTTTGGAAGCCTTCATGACAGGCAGCTCCACCTTTTTGTGTGACCAAAAGCAATATGGCATCCAGGTCGCAATCCAGGCGCAAGGACTGGACCAGCTGCACATGTCCGGAACTTTCCCCCTTTTGCCAGATCTTGTTCCGGCTGCGGCTGTAATAATGGGCCTTGCCTGTACTAAGAGTCAGCTCCCAGGCCTTTTGGTCCATGTAGGCCAGCATGAGCACTTCTTTATTTTGGGCATCCTGGACTATGGCTGGAAGTAGCCCTTGCTTGCTCTTTTGAAAATCAGGTTTTAGCATCTCTTACCTTTTACTTGTTTTCTGATTTGCCCGGGATTATCAGTACTGCCAGTTTTCAGGAATTAGAACAAGATTCTTCAATTGCCCGCAGGCTGCTTGAATATCCTGTCCTTTGCTTTTGCGTAAAGTCACTGTCTGATTCTTATGCCACAAAAAACTCTCAAAGGCCAGGATTTGATCCTGGTCAGGGGCTGAGTAAGGCAGCCCTGGATCTGGATTAAAGGCAATCAGATTGATTTTGCAAGGTATTTTAGACAAAACCCGGTGCAATTCTTTGGCCTGTTCCAGGCTATCGTTTACATCCCGGATCAGGACGTATTCAATGGTGATCCTTGCCCTGGGGGGCAAGGGCAAAGATTGCAAGGCCTGCAAGAGATCTGGCAGAGGGTAGATGTTTGCAGCCCTGGGCATCAGTATTTGTCTTAATTCCTGACTGGGGGCGTGCAAAGACAAAGCTAGGGAACCCATTTGGCTGGCGGCAAATTCCTGCAGTTTGCCAGGCACGCCCACGCTGGAGATGGTAATCCTTCGCCTGGAAAAGCCAAGAGCAAGCGGGTCCTGAATCGTTTGCAGGCTCTTTTGGACCTGCTGCCAGTTGAACAAGGGCTCGCCCATGCCCATGAAGACCAAATTGCGAAGGGCTAATGGACTTTTGGACTGCTGCAGAAAAGATCT
>CAZLUR010000015.1:0-33364 GCA_964562725.1 uncultured Desulfohalobiaceae bacterium
GTTTGGCACTGTGCAGGCCAGGTTGGGATTTTTCGGATTCACCCTGGGCCTGTACTTCCTGGTCACTGCAGTTGCCAGCAGTCTGGCTGCCTTGCTTTTGGCCTCTGTGGTCAGCTCCTGGCTGAACATCCGGGAAGCAAGTCAAGAAAGTAGGGTGCTGAGCGACTTGAGCAGCTATCTAAGCATAGCCCTGGGAGCCACCCTGCTAGTATTAGTGTTGCGTGTATTTAGGGCCCTGGCTGCAGAAGGGGAGCAGATGGCAGGCTTCAGACACATGATGGGCAGCCTATCCTTTAATGCAGAGCTGATCCTGGGCATCCTGGTACCTTTAGGGCTGTTGTTCCTGGTTAGGATCACCCAGAGCAACAAGCTCAGACTGACTGCTTCTGTCCTGGTTTTGCTGGGCATGTTCGCAGGCCGCTTCGAGCAGTTGCTGTCAGGCAATGTGAAGCCCATGGGTGTGCAGGCAGAAGGCGCTCCAGAGTTCATCAAGTACACCCCCAGCATCTACGAATGGGGGATTATCCTACTGGTGCTTTTTGTGGTTTTGACTATCTATTCCTTGGGTGAACGTTATTTGGATCTTGGCGCTTCTCCAGAAAAAGTCTGAGCAATGAGCAGAAAACAGAGGAAAAAAGACAGATGACAAAAGAATACCACAGCAGGGTGGAAGTCTTTAAAGCCCTGGCAGTCTGCTATGCTGAGCCGGATCCAGATCTGACCAGGTCTGTAAAAAAAATATGCAATGGTGTCCCCCAGTGCTATGTTCCTTGCTGCCAAGGGGCGGAGGATTTGCGCCAGACCTTTCTGGCCAGCAGTCTGCACAGGCTGCGTGTGGATCATGCCCAGCTCTTTGTAGGCCCTTTCAAGCTTACTGCGCCGCCGTTTGGCTCTGTATATCTGGAGCAAAGGCAGACCTTGATGGGCGAGTCCACACAAAAGGTCAAGGAGCTGTACAGGCAGGCAGGCCTGGAAATGGAACCTGAATTCAACAGTCCACCGGACCATATCGCTGCCGAGCTGGAGTTTCTGGCCTATCTATTTATCCTGCAGGACATTGTTGAGCCCGGGGATGTGGATAAGCAAAGGGTAGCAGGTTTGTGTAGTCAATTTTTAGAGCAGCATCTTGGGGCCTGGATCGGGCCCTTTACCAGCCTGGTGGAAAAAGGGGCTGGGACTAATTTTTACAAGAGCTTGGCCAGGATGAGCCGCCAGCTAGTAAAGCTGGAGCTGAGCGCGCATTTGCAGGTGGGCCAAGCATGCTGCTGATTGAGATATTGCTTAAAATCTTTAATCCTATTGTAGCCTGCTGGCTTTGCAGGCCCGGCAGGATCCGGATCTGGCCCGGGCAGCATCGGTTAGGGATATGACGCCTTGGATATCTTTGTTGTTTTTACCGTGCACGAACAGTCTGTGCACGTCCGCCAGAATCATGCGCTGCAGTGCCTGCACCAGTGGTTCCTCCCGGGAACAGCTCAAGGCTGGGAAATTGGTAATGTCCTGTACTCTGGCCTCCAGAGGCAGTTTGTGCCGGTAAGCCAGAATCAGATCAGTCTTGGACAATACACCAGGGATATCCTGCTGGCCGCCCTGGACCAGTAGAGCACTGAAAGTTTGCAGGGAGAGAGTCTCCAGGGCCTGGCCGATGCTATGCTCAGGCCTGCAGGAGACTGCATTTTGCTGCATGACATCGCTCACCAGCAGGGTTTGATCCAGCCCATTGCTGTGCTTGGAATTTGCACGGCTTTTGTTGCATCTGGAGCAGAACCCGTACAAAAGCCCTGCAATGTCTGCATAAGACAGTACACCGCTGATACTGTCCCGCCTGTCCTCACATACATAGATCCTTTTTACTCTCTGCTCCAACATAAGGGACAGGGCAGTTTCCAGAGGTTCTTGTTCGGTACAGGTCAATATGGGAGCGATGAGCACTTGACCCAGGGCAGTCTCCAGAGGCAGTCCTGCATAATAAAGGGCAATCAGGTCAGTCTTGGTTGAAAGGCCCAGATCCAGTTCCTTGCGCAAGTCCGCGATTAAAACCGCACTGACCTTGTATTTGATCATGCAGGATATGGCCCGGTCCAGGCTCTGGGACTGGTCCAGGCGCAAAGGGTTTCTGCGCATGGCCAGCCTGACCTGCAGCCCGGTAAGCATGCTTTGCTGGATACTTGTTGCCATATCTAGATATCCTGCAGTATGTGGTGGAATACTTCTGAAATATAGACCATGCCCAGTATTTCTTCTGCCTGCAGCACAGGCAGGCGGCGAATATGCCTTTTTAGCATCAGGTCGATAATGACCAGAATATGCGTTTCAGGGTTGATGGTCAGCACATCCCGGCTCATGAGGTCGCCTACCTGAACAGATCTGGTGCGCTGCAGCAGGTTTGAATACAAACCCTTCATCTGCAGATCCTCCATCTCGCCCCAGATGCTGATGTGCTTGGGCCGAATAAAGAGCAGTATGTCGTACATGGAGAGCATGCCCTGCAGCTTTTTGTCTGCGTCTGTGACCAGCAGGCCGAAAACCTGTCTGCCTTCTTCACGGCCGGCCAGTCGCAGGCGGTGTACTGCCTCGGCAATAGTATCTTCAGGTTGCAGTGTATGGCGCACTTCCCTCATTACCTGCAGGGCTGTGATCTCCATGGGCGCTCCTTAAATTGTTGTTCCGGTTCCTGTCACAGGTCACTAAAGCATAATATATTTGCCCGGGCAAGTTAAGCCTGGTTCCTAATCTACTGGTAAACTATCAGCAAGAGTGCTTGCCCTTGCCAGGCAGAAAATTAATTATTATTATCAAGTTGAGCTAAGTCCTTAATCTTAAACTTTTTCCAGCCTGAAAGGAGATATATACATGAATACGTTTTTATTCTTGAGCATGTTTTCCATGCTTGGACTGGACCAGGTGCAAAGCACCAGGGTTGATCAATCCAGGTCTATTGCTGAAGCCTATTTTGCTGGTGGCTGCTTTTGGTGTATTGAGTCCAGATTTGAACAGCTTCCAGGGGTACTGGAGGCTATATCTGGATACAGCGGCGGAGATGAGGAGGATTCCAGTTACAAACAGGTCAGCACCGGGAGGACCGGGCACAGGGAAGCGGTAAAAGTCGTATATGATCCGCAACAAACCTCCTATGCAGAGCTGGTTGAGGCCTTCTGGACCATGTTTGATCCCACTGATGCTGAAGGATCTTTTGCAGACCGCGGACCGCAGTATACCTCTGCTATTTATTACAGGTCAGAACAAGAGAGGCAAATTGCCCAGGCCTCTAAAGAAAACCTGGAGAAATCAAGGCACTTTGAGCGTCCAATAGCCACTGCTATTGAACCCTGGAAAAATTTTTTTCCAGCTGAAGAAACACATCAAAATTATTATCAAAAAAATCCAATGCACTATGCAAGATACAAATCTCTTTCTGGACGCCAGGTATTTATTGACCGGCATTGGGGTCCAGACCCTGAAAAAGCAGTCCAGGATCCGCCTGCAGGCTGGCCTGACTACATAAAACCATCTCAAGACCTACTTAGAACTCGCCTCAGCGATCTGCAGTACCAAGTAACCCAGCAGGATAAAACAGAGCCGGCGTTTGACAATGAATACTGGGATAATAAGCAAGAGGGCATATATGTGGATATCGTCTCTGCAGAGCCTCTGTTTTCTTCCAGGGACAAGTTTGATTCAGGAACAGGATGGCCCAGCTTTAGCCGGCCTTTGGAGCAGAAGCACATTGTGACCCGCCAGGACCGTTCATTATTTATGAGCAGGACAGAAGTCCGCTCCAGGTATGCAGACTCCCATCTGGGCCATGTATTTGCAGACGGTCCGCAACCTACAGGCCTGCGCTACTGCATCAATTCTGCTGCCCTGCGCTTTATTCCCAGGGAAGATTTGGAACATGAAGGCTATGGCCAGTATGCAGAGCAGTTAAAAGACTGATCAAACGCCACAAAAAGGCATTACAGCAGGAAGAAATGGCCTGAGCCAAAAAGGCATTATATTCCAGTCTAAATCTAGGTACAACCCGGCGTGCTACATTACCTGCCGGAACAGCTCGGCCAACTCATTGGGGTCGTACACTTGCCGTGCATTGAACAGTGTGGGGACGTCAGCAAGCGCATGCAAGGGCGCCATGGCCAAAGCATCTTCGGTTACGCCTACTTCGCTTAACCGGGTTGGATGGCCTGCATTCTTCATGAGGTTTTCCAGGGCCTCCACCCCGGACAGGGCGGCATCCCGGGAGTTCATGTTCCCGATGCTCACCCCCAGGGCTTGGGCGGTTAGGGCCAGCTTTTCCGTGGCAAAGTCCAGGTTGAAGCGCATCACCGCCGGCAGCACAATGCCGCAGGCGGCTCCGTGGGGTACGTTGCTCAGCATGCCCACGGTATGCGCCATGGAATGGGCTAGTCCTACCTGGGCAATCCCGAATGCCCAGCCTGCGGCTGTGGCTGCCAGCTGCATACGGTTTCTGGCGGTTTCATTTTGCGGATTTCCAATCACAAGCGGGAGGTTATCCCGGATGAGCCGAATAGCATGAAGGGCATGGCCGTCGCAGATAGGGTTGGACATGGTGGATGTCAGCGCCTCCACAGCATGTGTCATGGCGTCCATTGCTGTCGTTGCGGTAAGCCCGGGCGGAAGCGAAAGCGTAAATATTGGGTCCAGGATTGCGGTGTTCGGAATGATATAGTGGTCCACGATGTAGACCTTGCGCCCGGCAGTATGGCTTTTGATCACGGATACATTGGTCACTTCGCTGCCTGTGCCCGACGTGGTGGGAATGGCGATATGCGGTACCTGGGGTTCTGTGAGCCGCATCAGGGCCACGTGGTGGTCGGCTTTTCCGCCGTTTTTGAGTGTTACGCAGACAGCCTTGGCAGTGTCGATCACACTGCCGCCGCCCACACTAACGATGATGTCCGCAGCGAGTTTTCGGGCCAGGTCTGCAGCCTTGTCCACTGTCGCCAGTTCAGTATCTTGGGCGATATTGTCAAAAACACCGATGCAGAAATCGCCCAGGGCGTCCTCCACCCTTTTGGCTAGGCCCGCATCCCGCACGCCAGGGTCAGTCAGGACCAGGGCCCGGCTTCCGCCCAGGCGCACCACCTCCCGGCAGACAGAGGGCAGGCTCCCGCGGCCGGCAATGACCAGAGTGGGGGTGATGTATTGGACAAAGGGGATCTGTGGATCGTCGGAAAACATTTTCATCATGAAATTGCTTTTCTGGTCTGTGCTGGCTGAGATATGGACCCGTTTGGTCTCAGTGTATTCCGCGAGCCCCTCGTGCCCCAGTTCCCGGCCGAGACCAGACTGCTTGTAGCCGCCGAAAGGGCAGAAATCTCCGAAGGCGTGGTAGTTGTTGATCCACATTGTCCCGGTGCGGATGCGGCGGGCGATTTTTTCGGCCCGGGCGTTGCTGCTGGAAAACACGCCGCCGGCCAGGCCATAGATGGAGTCGTTGGCGATCTCTACAGCTTCGTGATCTGAATCAAAGGGCATCACGCACGCCACCGGACCAAAGATTTCCTCCTGGGCGATGCGCATAGTGTTTTTGACGTTGGTGAAAATGGTGGGCTGGAAGTACAGCCCCTCTTCCAGTCCGGGCACTTGAGCCCGTTTGCCGCCCGTGAGCAGAACAGCGCCTTCCTGCATGCCCAGTTCCACGTAGCGCTCTACCGTGGTCAGCTGGGCCGTGTTGGCAAGCGGGCCCAAATGGACGGCTGGATCAAGCTGGTAGCCGATCCGGAGGCTTTCTGCCCTCTCTTTCATTTTCTCCAGGAAGACTTCGTAGATTTTTGCGGATACCAGGACCCGGGTACCTGATTCGCAGGCCTGGCCCTGGTGCAAAAACGTCCCGAACAGGGCTCCTTCCACTGCCAGGTCCATATCCGCGTCATCCAGGATGATGCTGGCAGATTTTCCGCCCAGCTCCAGGGAGACTTTCTTGATCGTGTCCGCTCCCATTTTCATGATGTCGCGGCCCACCTCGGTGCTGCCGGTAAAAGCGATCTTGTCCACATAAGGGTGCGTGCACAGGATTTTGCCCACTTCTGGGCCCGGACCTGGGATGATGTTGATCACCCCGTCTGGTATGCCGGCGGCCTTTGCCGCCTCGCCAAGGATCAGGGCGCCCAGCGGCGTGGACGTGGCAGGCTTTAACACGACACAGTTACCCATTGCGATGGCAGGCGCAATTTTCCAGAAGGCCATGCTCAGCGGAAAGTTCCAGGGAATAATGCCTGCGCAGACCCCGATCGGTTCGCGGCGGATGTAATCCCGTCCAGGTGCGAAAACATTGCTGGCGTAAGGGATCTCTTCTTCCCAGGGAAAATGGTAGGCAGCGTAATGGGCATAGTTGCGCAGGAGCTGGGATCCGAGCATGGCCCAGTACTTGGCCAGCCGAATGATGTGGCCGGAGTCCATGGCCTCGGTAATGGCCAGCCTGAGGGCCTGCTGGCTGACCTGGTCGGCAAAGGTATTGATTGCCGCCATGCGCTCCGCAGAGGTCAGCCCGCTCCATGCCCCGCTGTCAAAGGCTTTCCTGGCCGCATTAACAGCAGCTTCGGCCTCAGAAGCGCCGGCTTTGGCCACGGTGGCGATGGCTGCTCCTGTGCCTGGATCTATGGACTCGAAAGTCTGCCCGTTGGCAGCATCCAAAAACTCACCGTTGATAAAAAGCTTGTAGTGATCCATGGTGCTACTCCTCTGTTTTTTCCTCTCAGATGTATTGTGATGTCTGGCCGGGAATGTAGTGGTCGGAAAAGTTACCCGATAAAGAATTTTTTGTTTGTCTGCTATTTTACCCAGCTTGATGTTGACTCTGCTTGTTCTCAAGGCTTAAAGTAATGTGCAGCAAGCGATTTATTGCACAGGAGTCAGCGATGCATGCAGTGAGCCAAGCAGAAGAGAAGATACGCCAGGCCTGGGAGTTGATGATTCCTGTGGAGCGCGGAAATCTAAAACATCCCGAGCTGATTGCCAACTGCAGGCAAGCCTTTATCCTGTATGCCCAGGCCCTGTACCAATTGCTTGACCTGGATTTTGCCCAGGACGTCAGTCAGGCCTGCAGCCTGTCCCAGGAAGAGGCCCAAAAGGCCTTGGGCCAGGAGGCAAGGCGCCTTGCCAGAGCCTCCCTGCCCCAGCTGTTTCCCTACAAGAAGGATCTGCCCAAGGTGATTATGCTGGCCTTTTTCTGGTCCAGCTATGGCCAGTATGCAGCTTTTGCTTGTAAGGAGGCAGGCTTGGCGCCATCTGCTTTCTTCGGCAGGAATGAGGCCGGATATGCTGCATCAGAAGCCAAACACTTGCACAAGATTATAAAATCTCTAATAGATTTAAGTAAACTTTGAATTTCTCCGTAAGCTTTTGGCATGGCTATTCTTGGCTTAGGAGATACAAGGGGTCCACAGCTTGTCCCTGCAGGTAAACTCCCAGATGCAGATGCGGTCCGGTGGATCTGCCGGTGCTGCCCACCTGGCCGATAACCTCCCCGCCCTGTACCATCTCCTTCTCTTCAACATGGATGCTGCTGAGATGCATATATATGGAATGCACTCCTTGTCCGTGGTTTATGAGCACGGTCTTTCCGCCGAAGTAGAAATTCCCGG
Source organism: uncultured Desulfohalobiaceae bacterium (assembly GCA_964562725.1). GTDB lineage: Bacteria > Desulfobacterota > Desulfovibrionia > Desulfovibrionales > Desulfothermaceae > CAZBUB01. The sequence goes on from CAZLUR010000015.1 coordinate 7,605, forward strand.
TCAAGTCCACTTTGCCCCTGGCCAAAGCCCGTACTGGCGCACCCTGCTCCCCTCTTAAGTCCACTCCCTTATGGGCTGATCTGGGTTCTCCATTGAGATACCTCTGGACCCCGAATTGGGAACTGACCTCGCCTGACAGGGGCCAGGAAAAGCCTTCTGTCCAATATCTGTCCAGGGTAATGGTGTCCAGGGCCGCATTTATCTCCAGGCTTTCCTGCTTGATACGTTCCAAGACTTCCTGGGGCGGCTCCACCATTTCTTCGGGCAGGGTGAGATGCTGTTTCGGGTATTGCTTGTCTTTGATTGTAATTTGATACCTCCTCTCTTCCTGGTCATCCCCCCAATACAGCTTCAGCACCAAGGTCCGCTCTCCCTGATGCTCCAGCCCTGCTCCCAATAGGAGGCTTTGCTCTCCAGGCAAATCCAAGGGCAGTATCAAGCTCCTGCCCAGCCAGGAGATGGACATACCCGGGGCTTTTCTCTCAGATTCAAACTTGATCCAGAAAGGCTCGCCCCGGGAGATCTCCCTGGGAACATCCACCTTTATCGCCTGCAGGGGAGGAGCAAGCAAAAACAGAAAGGTCATGCTTAAAATAAGAGCTTTAATTTTGTGCATATTTGGCAGCTTTCTGCTGGATTCGCTCTTGGATCATGCAAAGATACTGTCTCTTTGCTGCTTGAAGTCTATTGCCGCGTGCATCGCCTGCTGCTCAAAGATTGCCCGAGTCTCTGGAGAGGCATCGTGGATAATCCTGCCCTGGGTCAGGATCTCGTATAAAAGGATCTGGTTCTTGCAGGTGGTTCAGGACCACAATATAAATGCGGTTTCGCTTTGTGGCCCTGGAGAGGGCTGTATACAGATCCAGCTTATGCTCCAAGGAGAGGGCCTGAAAATACACAGCGATATCCAGATCGCTTCTGGGATGTTCCAGGGGCGTGTCTGCCGAGCCGAACAGATATCCGAAAAGGATCCGAGGCTGATGTTCGGCCAGGACCGTTGAGATTTTGGTTTGTATAGAGTGTTGCATATAGAATGGAATCAAAAAAAATGTTTGAACGAGGTCCAGCCTAAAACAACTCACCCTGGCCTGGCAACTGAAAAATGCTACACGAGCTAGGCTTTCAAGCATGACTTGTTAGCCGGGAAAAAATGCAATAAAATAGTAGCACCAGAAATTATAAACCGGACGGTGAGTACTATGCAAAACGAACAACAGCTATTGGAGAGAATTTCCCTCAATACTGAAGTAATGACTGGGAAGCCTGTAATCAAAGGAACACGTTTGACTGTGGATTATATTCTTAATCTTCTGGCACATGGTGCAAGCATTGATGAGATTATAGAGGAATATGAAAGTGTTGCACGTGAGGATGTTCAAGCTTGCTTATTGTTTGCGGCGAAATCCATGGAAGGAACCGATTTCAAACCTCTGGACATGGAGCTAGCTTAATTGCGTTTTATGGTTGATGAGTGTACAGGTCCAGCGGTTGCAGAATGGCTAAGGAAGCAAGGATATGCTGTTTTTTCTGTATATGAGGAAGCTCGCGGTATTGAGGATGACGAAATCCTACAAAAGGCATATATGGAAAACTGGATCTTGATAACCAATGACAAGCATTTTGGTGAAAAAGTTTATCGAGAGCATGGAAAAATATGACATATGTTTACTAAGGCAAATATGCATCATATCTAACACTCTGCAAAGTAAAAAACTCAGGAGAGGCAGGTATGCAGGATCCAGGCAGCATAGACTACTCCCAGCTGGACAAACCAGTGATCACCTCCAGGGTCTTCTACCCCGGCCGGATATGTCCATGTTCCCGATGCAGGGTGTGGCCCAATCATCTTTTGCCTGGGTTATAGCTGAAGGAGCAAAATGCTCCCTTCTGAATAGGCTGCTGGGCTAAAATTGCGCCCGGGATGTCAATCCTAATACAGCTTTGTTGCGAATAGTGTGTTTTATGAAGCACTGCATAATATGGCATAATTTATGCAAAAAATTAGGTACAGCTTATAATATTCACAGCATAGCCTGAGAGATGCAGGAGCCTGTAGCCAGGTTTGCACTTTGGATATTTTTCATAGACATGTCATTATTATAAATAGATGGTATAAGCATGCAAGACACTGGCTAATTGGAATTCAAAAGCTGTGAATTGTTTCTCGTTGCAAGATGAAAGTTTGCCAGGCTTAATTTTTTTTAAGCCAAAACTAAAAGAATGGACATTCCATAAGGAGGTAATGGATTATGCCTAGAGGCGACGGCACAGGACCCGGGGGCCAAGGCTCGGGTACAGGAAGGGGCATGGGTCCCTGCGGCAGAGGTAAAAACCCAGCTGCTGGTGTTGGCAGGCGAGCTGGTCAGGGCTGGTTTTCCAGATTCCGAAATACTCAGGCCAGAGCTGGCCAAGGCCCTGGGCAGCGCACCCAGTTTGGAGATTCCGGACAGTCCGGCCAACGTGATAAGCCTGGTCAAGGAGGTCAGGGCGGGCAGAAAGGCCGGGGCGGAGCCGGCAGATCCCAGCCTTAAGCTGCAAGAAACGAAAAAAATATACATACAGGAGGTGGAATTATGCCAGGAGGAGACAGAACAGGACCATTAGGCATGGGCTCCAGGACTGGCAGAGGGGCAGGATATTGCTCCGGATTTGCAGCGCCTGGACTTGTCAATCCTGTACCTGGTGCAGGCTTTGGCCTCGGCAGAGGCCGTGGTCGGGGCAGAGGCCGGGGCTTTGGCCCGGGCCGCGGCTTTTGCTTTGGGCCGAGATGGTTTGCTGCACAGACCTATGCGGCCTGGCCAGGTCCGGAAGCGGCTGCATACCAGCAGATGGGCCCTGAGCAGGAGAAGCAGATTCTACAGGGCGAGGCCCGGAATCTGCGCAATGCTTTAGCCGACCTGGAAAAGCGCATCCAGGAGCTGGAGGCCCAGCAGCAGGTTCAGGAAAAGGTTTAATCTGAAGGGATCATTGGCCATCTGCCGCAAAGTTTGTAGGGGATGGCCAATGAATTCTCAGCACAAGGGACAGGAATTCTTGACTTGCGGGCTCGAGTTAACCGAATTTTTAAATAGCAGTTCTCAACGGGTTAACCCGAATTTACGGCTGCAGCGAGCCAATTTTTTAAATCCATCACTGATAAACTATAATTTAAAACAGTTATAGTTCAGCGGATCTCTGCATGGTATTCCTGCAGGGACTTGATAGTGTCCTGCTGGTTTATCTGGGCCTCTATGCCCTCAGCTGCAGCTGCCGCTGCAGCGACCGTGGTAATGTACGGGACTCCATATTGGATCGCGGACTTCCGAATATAGGAGTCGTCGTCAATGCTCAGCTTGCCTGCAGGAGTGTTGATTATCAGTTGGATCTGCTCGTTTTTGATTGCATCTACAATGTTGGGTCTGCCCTGGTGCAGCTTTAAGATTGGTTCGCTCTTTATCCCGTAATCGTGAAGGAACTTGTTAGTGCCCTCGGTGCTGAACAGCTTGAAGTCCAGCCCGGCAAAGTGTCTGGCTGCCCGGGCCAGCTTTTCATCCCGGTCCCGCTCGCAGACTGTGATCAGGACCGCCCCGTCTGTGGGCAGGGTGGTCTTGGCCGCCTTTTGGGCCTTGTAAAAGGCCAGGCCGTAAGATGAAGCCAGGCCCAGGACTTCGCCTGTGGAGCGCATCTCCGGTCCAATGACAGGGTCGACTTCCGGAAACATGGAAAAGGGGAAGACAGCCTCTTTGACCCCAAAGTACGGCACTTCGGTCAGACCCAACTCAAATTCCCCAAGCTTCTTTCCGAGCATGACCTGGGTGGCTATCCTGGCCATGGAGATCCCGCAGACCTTGGAGACCAGGGGCACGGTCCTGGATGCCCTGGGGTTGGCCTCCAGGACATAGACTCGGTCCTGCCAGATGGCATACTGCATGTTCATGAGTCCGATCACCTTTAATTCCTTGGCAATCTTTCTGGTATAATCGTAAATGGTCTCTAGATGCTTTTCAGGTATGTTAACAGGGGGGATCACGCAGGCAGAATCTCCGGAATGCACCCCGGCCTGTTCGATATGCTCCATGACCGCAGGCACAAAGGCGTCGAATCCGTCGGCAATAGCGTCTGCCTCAGCCTCTATGGCATTGTCCAGATACTTGTCGATCAAAATAGGCCGGTCCGGATTCAGGCCCACAGCGCTTTTGGCGTAACCTTTGAGCATCTCTTGGTCGTAGACAATCTCCATGCCCCTGCCGCCCAGGACATAGGAAGGACGGACCATCAGAGGATAGCCAATCCTTTCTGCAATATCCAGGGCCTCCTGTACAGAACTGGCCATATCACTCTCTGCCATAGGAATATCCAGCCTGTCCATGATCTGCCTGAAACGGTCCCTGTCTTCAGCCAGGTCAATGGTCTCCGGGCTGGTTCCCAGGATGTTCACTCCAGCTTCTTCCAGTTCACGGGCAATGTTCAGTGGGGTCTGCCCGCCGAATTGGCAGATTATCCCCTTGGGCTGCTCCTTTCTGTAGATCTGCAACACGTCTTCAACCGTCAGGGGCTCAAAGTAGAGCTTATCCGAGGTGTCGTAGTCAGTAGATACGGTCTCGGGATTGCAGTTGACCATGATAGTCTCTTGTCCCAGGTCCTTGAGGGCAAAGGCTGCATGCACGCAACAGTAGTCGAATTCAATGCCCTGTCCGATGCGGTTCGGGCCGCCTCCCAGGATCAAAACCTTGTCCCGAGATTTGCTGGCCGTGCACTGGTCCGGGGCGTTGTACGTAGAGTAGTAGTAACAGGCGTCCTTAACTCCGCTTACAGGCACGGTCTGCCAGCCTTCAACCAAACCCAAGGCCTCCCTTTGTTCTCGCAACTTTTTCTCCGGAAGATCTAAAATCTTTGCCAGGTAGGAGTCGGCAAATCCGTCCAGCTTTGCCTGACGCAGCAGCTCATCAGGAAGGTTTCCGCCCTTATAGGCCAGGAGTTTTTCTTCAAGCTCCACCAGCTCATTCATCTGCTGAATAAACCAGGGCTTGATCGCGGTCTTTGCATAGAGGTCATCAATACTTGCGCCCTTGCGCAAGGCCTCGTACATGATGAACTGCCTTTCGCTTGAGGGTTCGGAGAGCTTTAGCATGAGTTCGTCCAGGGAACAGGTCTGGAAATCGCTGGCAAAGCCGAGTCCGTAGCGTCCGTTTTCCAAGGAGCGGATCGCCTTTTGCAGTCCTTCCTTGTAAGTCTTGCCAATGCTCATGACCTCGCCCACTGCGCGCATCTGAGTGCCCAGCTTGTCTTCAATTTTTTTAAATTTTTCAAAAGCCCATCTGGGGAACTTGACCACCACATAGTCGGAGGCAGGGACGTATCTGTCTAGGGTCTCCCCTCGCCAGTAGGGAAAGTCGTCCAGATTCATCCCTCCGGCCAGCTTGGAGGAGACCAGGGCTATGGGGAATCCGGTGGCCTTGGAGGCCAGGGCGGAAGATCTGGAGGTGCGGGGGTTTATCTCAATGACCACTACCCGGCCGGTCTGGGGATTGTGGGCGAACTGAATGTTTGTGCCCCCGATTACTTCAATAGCCTGGACAATGGCATAAGAAAACTCCTGCAGCCTTTTTTGCAGGTTCTGGTCTATGGTCAGCATGGGGGCGGTGCAAAAGGAATCCCCGGTGTGAACGCCCATAGGATCGACATTTTCTATAAAACAGACCGTGACCATTTGATTCTTGTTGTCCCGAACCACTTCCAGCTCCAGTTCTTCCCAGCCCAGGACCGATTCCTCGATCAGGACCTGGTGGGCCATGCTGGCACTGAGCCCTCTTGCAGCTATAGTGCGCAGCTCCTCGACATTATAGACCAGCCCTCCCCCGGTCCCGCCCATGGTATAGGCCGGCCGGACCACTACTGGATAGCCCAGGTCTCCGGCTACTTCTTCTGCCCCATCAACTGTGGAGACGGCCTGGCTTTTGGGCATTTCAATGCCCAGCCTGTCCATGGTCTCCTTAAAGGCGGTCCGGTCTTCCCCCCTTTCAATGGCGTCTATCTGCACACCAATGACCTTGACCTTGTATTTGTCTAAGACTCCTGCCTGGTAAAGTTCTGAGGACAGGTTCAGCGCGGATTGACCTCCCAGGTTGGGGAGCAGGGCATCCGGACGTTCTTTGGCAATGACTTTTTCAATGCAGTCCACGCTCAAGGGCTCGATATAGGTCGCATCTGCCAGGCCCGGATCGGTCATGATCGTGGCCGGGTTGGAGTTGACCAGGACGATTTCGTATCCAAGCTCCCTGAGGGCCTTGCAGGCCTGGGTGCCGGAGTAGTCAAACTCACAGGCCTGTCCGATCACAATCGGTCCTGAACCGATAATCATCACTTTGCTGATGTCTGTCCTCTTGCTCATGTTTTGAAAGCCTTCCTCTTAATTGCTTGTGGTTTGAGATAAAGATATACATCCATAACAGGGAATAGTTCAGCATCCAGGCAGAGGGCGCGTAAGAGCTAGACGTATAGCTGCAGTGCTAAATTCTCCCTTCATAATGAAAAAACCGGATGCTTGTCAAACAGCTTTGGCCGGTTTTCATCTAAAACTATTTGAATGAATTTTCCCGAGGTGCAGAAGGGCTTACTGTCGACAATTCAGTTGGTCTTTCCCCACATTTGACACCGTTGGTAAGGAAGCTGTCCTTGTCACGATCCTCCCCTAACCAGGATAGGGAAGGGTCGTCATGAGGACCGCTTTCTTCGTTTTTTATACCCAGACTTCAGCCTGGGATCGAAGTCGAGCGGGCGAAGCTTTCAGCCTTGAACCTGTAACTCCAATGCTTAGACAAAACTGGTAGGCAGCTCCCAGACTGGTATCTGGAAGTAGGATTTTAGAGTCCGGGCCTGATGCTAGCGCTTTACGTCTGCCATGGCAAAGCCGCTGCTCAGGAAGCGGATCTGAATAGCGCTCTCCCTTGATGCTGCGCAAGCTTTCCCGGAACTTCCTGTCGCTGCCTGGCTCCTACCTGATGCCCAAGTCCTGAAGCTGTTTCTGTAGCCTGTGTGCCATATCCAGGATTGAGCTGACAAACAGGAGTGCTTTTCAATTCCCCTTTCTGCCCCAGAAAAGGTTCAGCACCCCTGAACTGGGAGGCGGGGTAACCAGGCTGACCAGGAAAAAAGTCAGGCCGCCCAGAGCCAGAGTTGGAATGATGACATGCATGTCCCAGAAGCGATCCACGAAGATGTTCAAAGTAAAGAAGGTGCCAAGACCGACCACAATGGACACCAGGGCCCCTGGGCTGTTGGCCCGTTTCCAGTACAGTCCCAAGACAAGGGGCCAGAAGAAGGCTGCCTGCAGACCACCAAAGGCAAACAGATTCAGCCAGACAATAAGGTCAGGTGGCTTGAGGGCTGCCAGGAAGACTATCAGGCCCAGCAAGGCGGTGCTGTAGAAGCTGATCCTGTGCAGGCGGCGGTTCTCAACAGGCCCCTGGCTGCCTTGGGGCTGGAAAAAGTGGATATAGATATCCTTGATTAGTGTACCTGATGCCAGGATGAGCTGGGAGTCTATTGTAGACATGATGGCAGCCATGGGCCCGGCCAAAAACAGCCCTGCTACCACCGGGGGCAGGACCTCCAGGCTAAGCAGGGGCATGATCTTGTCTCCAACTTCCAGGTCTGGGACCACAGCCCTGCCCAAAGCCCCGGCCAGGTGCAGGCCCAGGATGATCAGACCCAGGACAGCGGTGCTCAGGACTATGGCTCTGTGCATGGCCCTGCTGCTACGGTAGCCGAAACAGCGGATCCCGGCGTGGGGCAGGCCTATGACCCCCAGGCCCACCAGGACCCAGAAGGAGAGTATAAAGGGCTTGGACAGGAAGTTATCAGGTCCGAAAGGTGTGACCAGGGCGGGATCAGTGCTTTTAAGATCCTGCACGATGGCCTCCATTCCGCCTCCGGCCTGGAGCACCCCCCAGAGCAGGGCGCCCATGCCCGCTAGCATGACCAGACCCTGGACTGCATCTGTCAGGGCTACAGCCCGAAAGCCCCCCACTGTGGTGTACAGGATAACGCTGGCGGCGAATATGAACAGCCCGGCGTGGTAGGACAGGCCTACCGCACCCTCGAACAGCCTGGCCCCGCCGATGAATTGGGCCACCATGGCCGCCAGGAAGAAGACTACCAGGGCCAGGGAGCTTAAGGCTACCACCCAGCGGTTTTCATACCTGGCCCGCAGGATGTCGCTGATGGTCACTGCCGAGACCCTTCTAGCGATTATAGCGAACTTCTTGCCCAGGATGCCCAGGGTCAGCCAGGCCGTAGGCACCTGGATCATGGCCAGCAATACCCAGCCCAGGCCCATTTGGTAGGCAACCCCGGGGCCGCCCACAAAGCTGGAGGCGCTGGTATAGGTGGCCACCAGGGTCATGGCCAGCACGAATCCGCCCATCCCCCTGCTGCCGATGAAGTACTCCTCCAGGAAGTTGCCGGAGCTGGCCAGGATGCGATTGCTGTAAGCTGCCAGGATATAGATCAGCAGTAGATAGAGGACCAGGGGCAAAAGCACCAGGAGGTTGAGATCCTGCATTTTCTCCTCCAGGGTGATGACTGCAAGGTTTGAGGTAAGCTCTATCCACGGCTCTGGGGGTCAGTCTCTTTCTCCTCCAGGTAGCCTTCCAGGGGAACATCCCGGAAGAAGATGCGTACCAGGAGATGGATGAGCAGCAGGAAAAGGGGCAGCCCCAACAGGCAACTGAAGAAGAACCAGGCGGGCAGGCCCCAGATCCAGGTGTACTCCGTCACAGGGCTGCTTCCTAAGCCATAGGCGAAGGCATACCACCATAGAAAGTTCAGGGCCGCCAAAAGCAGACATAGCTTGGCCTCCCTGGAGGCCTGTAGGAAGCGGGGATCGGTATCCTGGTCTGACATGGCTTCTCCTTTGTCTTGGAGGTGCTAGAAAAACGGTACAGGCTTTTCAACAACGATGCAGGAACATTGTACCCCCTCATGCCGCCTTTTTACTGTTGTCAATCTTGCTGCCAGCAGATGCGAGAAACTCTGGCCCTGCATGCAGAGGCTGCAAAGCATGCGCACATGGGGGCAAAAGCTGGAGGGCAGGTAAGGCTGGGCATAGGCTTGATGCTCTTGATTAGGGCTGGCTGCAAGCCTATGGGGTGTAAACCTAGCAGCCAAGGCGAGCTCCCTTGGGAAGTAGGAGCAGACTCAGCCCATTTCTGGCCTTTCCTGCGCTCCGTTTTCTGCCTCCTGTGGCTGCTTTGCCATGGCCAAAGGATCTCAAGGCAAGTCTAAATGCTGTAGCGCGGGAAAACATGTACCCTGACTTCCTGCACACCCTGTACTTGGGCTGTATCCTGCTTGATCAGGTTCACGATGTGCTCCTCCTGCCTTAGATCCGCCTCCACAGTGACACAGGCCACGCTGTCCTCGCAGCTGACCTTCGCAGTGGGAAACTCCTCTACTATGGCGGCCTTGACCAGGGCTGCCTTCATCTCTTCCTCCACCTGTTTCTGGGACTCAGGCGTGGCCTGCAGGTAGGGCAATTGCAGGATGCGGGCCAGCTCCTTCACTATGTCGTCTACTTCCAGCTTGCTGGCGTTGTAGACCAAGTCATAGTTGTTCGAGTCATGGGGGTCATGCTCTCGCAAATACATGCTCCATTTGCGGCGCTCCTCGTCGTCCTTCTTCAGGCGGCACCTGGCCTCGTCCTGGCTTAGCTCCACTGCGTGGTCCTGCTTGTAGTACTCTATGTAGCGCTGTATCCTGTCCTCGAGATTGGCCTGGATGCGGACCTGCAGCTCATGCCCCATGCCTTTGAGCAAAGCGTAGCCAGCCAGGCCGTGGTAGATGGTGTTGTCCTGGACCATCTGCTCTAAAATGCTGGCCCGGATAAAGGCCAAAAATTTCTCCTTGCCGTGAGTATACTTGTCCAGGATGGATGGGGCGTTGTACAGGGCATTCTTGAGTTTGATCTCAGGGACATTGAACTCCTGGGAGGTCTTCAGCAAAATCTCCCTGGAGATCACCTTGTAGCCCATCTTTTTGCCCAGCTTCCTGGCTACTTCACGTCCCTTGGTGAAGGATCCCCGGGTAATTGTCACAATAGGCATAACTTCCCCCCATTTTATGGATTTATGTTTATCCCACAGGATAACTTTCATTTTAGCAAAAAAACAGTACTAAGACAACCGACATGTTTTTTTGCCTGCCGAACCATTGTTCTTGAAGAGCTTTTGCTGCTAACTAATGTTCCCCCGGGCTGTACCTACGCAATACTAGGCCTTTTGCCCCGGAGAGTCAATTGCAGAGCGGGTGGTCAGCTGTGCTGGGGAAAAAGCATACTGCGTTTGTAGGCTAAGGCCAGCAAAGCGAAAAGGGCGGCAGCTATACCTATGTCCAAATTCCAGGAAGGGTGTGCGTCAAGCTAAGTCGCATGAGAAGGGTGGAGATGATAAAGGCTGAATTGCGGAAGATATCCCTGGATCATGGGAAGAAGCGGTTGGCAATCAGCACTAGAAGCACATTGCTGAAGATCAGGATGGTATAGATCTCTGCGCAAGGCATTAATCCAGACGCATTCAGAGCAAGTCTCTGGGCAAACAGGGTTAGGCGTTGATTTTTTCCCTACTATTGCCCCCTCAATTTTCTATTGTGGTATCTCGGGGACAATCCGCTTTGTTTCCTGGTTCCCCTCCTTGTCGCCTTTCTTCCGGGCGGGAGGGAAGGGTTAGTGGAGGGTTCATAATGTGCAATGCTCGAGATGTATCAAGTCACTAGCACTAGCAGATACAAGCACGTGCAGTGACCATAATGAAGGCCTGAAGTTATGACCACAGGATACAGTCTGGTATGCTCACAAAGCCAATCCTGGTTATAGCTGCAATCGAGCGCTTCAGGGATTGCATACCTAAAACCAGCATGGTCTGTCCCGAGATTGGGTTTGGATGCAGACGCTTGCCCGAACCCAAAAAGCGCTCTTTGCTCCTGGATTTGTTTTTCAGCAATAATTGGCAGGCCTAAGCAAGCTGTAGGGCCATATTATTGACAGGAGTATGCAATGCAGGATATACAAATAACAAAATGCGGAGTATATTATGCGTTTTTTTAATACTGCCGGTCCGGTTGACTGCCAAAGGCATTATTGCCTGCCGCCCTTGGAGCGTTTGGATCTCCCCGAGGTGGAGATGCTCATTGAGCAACAGAAGTATTTTGTGCTGCACGCCCCCAGGCAGACGGGCAAGACCAGCTCACTTTTGGCCTTACAGAAACATTTAAACGCAGGATCGGAGTATGTCTGTCTGTACGTTAACGTGGAAGGAGCGCAAGCGGCCAGGGAGGACGTTCAGGCCGGAGTGTACAGCATCCTGGCCAAAATCGACTATCGGTATCGCTACGCCTTTGATGATACCCATCTGCAGTCTCATTGGCCCCATATCTTTGAACAAAACGGCCCCTACACCGCCTTGACCGAGGTCTTGAGCTTTCTGTGCAGGCATGTAAATAAACCAATGGTACTGATGCTGGACGAGATCGATGCTTTGGTCGGAGATACTTTGATCGCAGTTTTACGTCAGCTGCGAGAGGGTTATGACCAACGCCCGGAGTATTTCCCCCAGTCCATCATCCTCTGCGGCGTCCGGGATGTACGGGACTACCGCATTCACTCCAGCTCCAGCAAGGAGATTATCACCGGGGGCAGCGCTTTTAACATCAAGGCCAAATCCCTGCGACTGGGTGATTTTATTCGCTCAGAGGTGGAGTCCCTGCTTATGCAGCATACCCGGGAAACCGGACAGGAGCTCACCCCTGAAGCATTATCCTGTATCTGGCACCTGAGTCAGGGCCAGCCCTGGCTGGTCAACGCCCTGGCCTATGAGACCTGCTTTGAGATGAAGGAAGGCCGGGACCGGTCTATGCCTATCAATAAGGAAATGGTGGACCAGGCTAAGGAGAATCTGATTTCCAGGCGGGAGACGCATCTGGATCAGCTGGGGGACAAGCTGCAGGAAAAACGCGTGCAGCGAGTGGTCGGGCCGCTTTTGCAAGGGGTGCAGGACCCCACAAGTCTGCCCGTCGACGATCTGGAATATGTACGGGATCTAGGACTTATCACCACAAAAGGACAAGTGGATATCGCCAATCCTATCTACAGGGAGATCATTCCCAGGGAGCTAACCTACGGCACTCAGCTTTCCTTAAGCCACCAGACAACCTGGTACGTCCGGCCTGACGGCGCCCTGGACATGAACGCGCTCATCGCCGCATTCCAGTCCTTTTTCCGGGAGCATTCCGAGGCTTGGCTGGAGCGTTTTGCCTACCAGGAGGCCGAGCCGCAGCTTCTGATGCAGGCCTTCTTGCAGCGGGTGGTCAACTCCGGGGGCCGGGTGGAGCGCGAGTTCGGCCTGGGCCGGATGCGGACCGATCTTTTGGTCCTCTGGCCCCTTACCGAGGCCAAGCCAGGAGTGCCCTCCTGGATCAGGTGGCAGGGTCCGGTGCAAAAGGCGGTCATTGAGCTGAAGATCCTGCATAAGAGCCTGGAGCGGACCATTGCAGAGGGATTGGCCCAAACCCGGGAGTACATGGATCGCTGTGATGCCAAAGAGGGACACCTGATCGTCTTTGATCGCCGGGAGGACGTCTCCTGGGAGCAGAAGATATTTAAGCGGGCAGAGGAATATAAAGGACAGCTGATCACTGTCTGGGGGATGTGATAATCGCTAAATGTATATCCTTCCTGCAGTAGATAAGGAGGAAGAGACAGTCAGGTCAAAAAGGCTGCTTGTGTACTAGTGTCGCGTCAGCTGTGCGTTGTGCGATTGTCGGCAGTAAGCTTTTCTTCTTCTGATTCCCCTGCCTGCCGCCTGTCTTTCAGGCGGGAGGCAGGGGTTAGGGGAGGGTTCTTTTGATGCAACATCTCACTTGAGTTAGGGCACCAAGTGGAAGGTGGTGCTGGGAGTGAACATGAAACCCTTGGCAATTCCCGTTGTTGTGGACGATAGGGAGCAGGAGAGTCAGGTTGTAAGTGCCCTGGCGGAGATTGAAGGCGTAGAGCTGTCCGTAAGTCGCCTTGCGAGCGGCGATTATCTAGTTAACGAACGTCTCCTGTTTGAGCGCAAGACTTTAGCTGATCTTATGCAGTCCATAATTGACGGGAGACTTTTTAGACAGGCGATCAGGCTGGCTTCAGCAGACCCCGCACCGGTTCTTTTGCTGGAAGGAACCAGCTATGAGGCAGGCAGCTTTGGGGTTTCCCGGGAGGCGGTGCAGGGCGCGCTGATCAGCATAAGTCTTGTCCTGGGCATTCCGATCCTGCGGTCCTTGGATAGCCGGGAAACAGCCTGGCTTATGATCTGCGCAGACAAGCAGGTGCAGCGTAACGCGAAGGGAGCGATTCAAAGGCCTGGATACCGGCCCAAGGGGCGCAGAAAGCGGCAGTTGTTTATCCTGCAGGGCCTTCCAGGCATCGGCAGTGACAGAGCAGAGCTGCTGCTCGACGCCTTCGGCAGCCTGGAGAAGGTGTTTACCGCCGGATATGAAGAGCTTCGCCAAGTCAAAGGCATTGGGCAGACGACAGCCAAGAGGATCCGGGATATGGTCGAGGAAGCTCCCGCCAACTACGGACTATCAGGCAGCAGCAAAGAGAGATTGTCTTAGCCCATCTCTTTTATATACTTAGAAGGCTGACCATGCAGTGCAATCATTGTATTTGTTGAGTGCATTACCGGCATATTGCTTACTGCAAGTGAGTGCCGGGCCAAGCAAGAAATGACGGAGAAGGTCCCGTAAATTTTTCAAGGCCAGTGCATGAATTGATAATAGATAGGGAAGAAGATAACTGAAGGCAAGCATAAAGTATAACGTACTGCTAGGGGCAATATTTTCGCCCCTTCTTTTTGTCATATTTTATGGTGTTCGCACCGGATACTGGATTTGGAAGGAGAGGGCTAAATGGCTAAGCTGTCTTTGACAAAATTGGAACGTCATCTTTACGGTGCAGCTGATATCCTGCGCCGCGAGGGGATGGACGCTGCTACTTATAAGGATTTCATTTTTGGCATGCTCTTTCTCAAGCGCTGTTCAGATGTTTTTGATTCAAGCTTTGAAGATATAGTAGCTGAGAAGGCGCGTACTAAAAGATTGGACTTAGTCGAGGCAAAAGCTAGATATGGTGAGAATCCTGATTTTTACGACGAATTCTTTGTGCCTGAACATGCCAGGTGGGAATACCTGTTAAGCAAATTAAATGATGCGACGGAAAGCTACGGGGCAGTGCTGGACAGGGCTCTGCAAGGCTTAGCTGAGTCCAATATGTCTTTGCAACATGTTTTGGACCACATCCACTTTATGAGGATGCAGAGCAATAAGCGCATAGTATCTGATGAAGCCTGCAGAGATCTGGTCCGGCACTTCAACCGTTACCGGTTGCGCAACGAAGACTTCCAGTTTTCTGATTTGCTCGGGTCAGCCTATGAATTCTTGATCAATATGTTTGCCGAAGCAGCAGGGAAAAAGGGTGGAGACTTCTACACACCCCGGGATGTGATACGCTTGATGGTCCGCATTTTAGATCCGCAGCCGAAGATGAAAATATACGATCCCACCTGCGGGTCAGGGGGCATGCTTATCATCAGCCGGGAGTATATTGAGCAATCCGGCGGAAATCCTCAAAACCTCCGTCTCTGTGGTCAGGTAAATGACGCCTCGGCCTGGTCCATCTGCAAGATCAACATGCTTTTGCACGGCATTTATGCGGCAGATATCAAGCTGCAAGACACCCTGCTGCACCCTATGCACCGGGAAGGCGGGGAGCTTGAGCACTTTCATCGAGTGATCGCCAATCCTCCCTTTAGCCAGAATTACACCCGGAACAATATGGAGTATCCGGAGCGCTTTCGCTGGGGATGGTGCCCGACGTCTGGGAAAAAAGCGGACTTGATGTTTGCTCAGCATATGCTTTCGCTTTGCAAGCCAGGTGGAATGGTGGCTACAGTTATGCCCCACGGTGTGCTTTTTCGAGGCGGGGTGGAAAAGGAGATCCGGACCAAGTTTCTTGAGCAGGATCTGATTGAAGCCATTATCAGCTTGCCGCCCAATCTGTTTTACGGTGCCCCGATTCCGGCCTGTATCCTTGTTATGCGTTCCAATCTGAGCGGGCAAAGACTTAATCCGCATAAGCCGGAAAATAGACGAGGAAAAGTCCTATTTATCAACGCTGATGCCGAGTATCAGGCCGGCCGGGCTCAAAATTACCTGCGCCCAGAGGATATTGAGAAGATCTGCTCCACCTATGAGCGATGTGCCGATTTTCCAGGCTATTCCAGAGCAGTGGACATTGAAGAAATTGCCGCGGAAACAAATGACTTCAACCTGAATGTCCGCCGCTATGTGGATAACTCCCCGCCCCCGGAACCTCAAGATGTTCGAGCCCATCTCACTGGAGGGATCCCCTGGGCTGAAGTTACCGGACAAAAGCCTCTCTTTGACTCCCTGGGCTTGTCTCCAGAGGCCATTTTTACTCCCAAGGCTGATGATCCCAGGTACTGTGCTTTTGCGCCTGAGATTGCTGAGCGCTCGGCAATAGTCCCGCGCATAGAAAACGATACAGGAGTTCAAGAGCGGACCCAGGCCCTGCGCACAAAGCTCAATGAGTGGTGGAGCTCACAAGCCCAAAATTTCATCGGTTTGCCTCGGGAGAGGAATCTAAATGCAGTACGCTCCCGCTTCCTGCAAGAGTTTACTCAGGCCCTCTTGCCCTTTGGGGTTTTGGGTTCTTTCAAGCTCTCCGGAATTGTGGCCACTTGGTGGGCCAATACTCTGCCGGATCTGAAAACCCTAATGGAAAACGGGTTTGGCGCAGTGGTCGATGGCTGGATCGATGCCATAGCCGATGCCTTGGAAGACGAGGACAACTCCGGTCCGGCCTTTGATCCCTTCAGCCACAAGCTGGTCAAAGAAACCATGGCCGATTATCTGCAGCGCATTGAGGAGGCCAAAACCGAGATTGTCCGTCTCAAGGGAGACAAAGAGGCCTTTGAGCAGAGCAATCCTCCAGAGGATGCTGAGGATGAGGAGTTGACTTCCTGGAACTATGCCAAAGACCTGGAAACCAAGATCAAGAGCTTGAAGGCAGAGATCAAGGAAAGACGTCTTCCGGTCAAGGATCTGAACAAGGCCCTCAAAGCACAGCAAAAAAGGAAAAAAGACGCGGAAAAGATCATCAAGCAGCTGACCGGCAAGGGGCAGAAGTCCATTGCCCAGGCAGAAAAAAAGGGTCATCCGACAGAAGCGCTGCATGCAGAGCTTTGGAAGCAGCGGGGCATAGTGGACGAGGCCAGTGCAGAGTTTGCGCGCATTGAGGGCCAGATTCAGGATATTGAAACAGCAGTTCAGCCTCTCCAAGATGAGATAGACAGTTTGCAGGAGCTTTTAGCCCCATACGAGCAGATCAAGGCTGATCTGGCAGCGGTCCGGGCCACCTATCGTTCTCTGATCAAGGATTTCTTGGATGAGTTGTCCAGGCGCTGTGAGGACATGACCGTGGATTACAAGCAGGAGCTGGTACTTAAGCTCTTTGCCCAGGACCTGCATGCCGGACTTGATGAAGCGGTCAGGGATAGGCAGCAGGAGCTGGTGCGGTTTGTGGAGAATTTGTGGGATAAGTATCGGGTGTCGCTTTTTGAACTCCGTCATTCTCAGGAGATAATAAAAGACAATCTTGATAATATCCTGGATAAATTGGGGTATGTATGAGCAAGCATACTGTATCCATTGCTGATTTAGCTGAAGTCAATCCTCGAACGTATGTTCATGTGTTAAAACCTGATGATTTGGTTTCATTTATACCAATGGCAGATGTTAGCGAGGAGGGACATTGGCGTGGCTGTCAGGAATGCAAATTGAAAGAAGTTCAATCAGGATATACAGCGTTTGTTGAAAATGATGTCCTTTTTGCAAAAATTACTCCTTGCATGGAAAATGGTAAAGGAGCACATGTAACAGGTCTCAAAAATGGGGTTGGTTTTGGCAGTACAGAATTTCATGTATTGCGTGCACAAAACGGAAATGATGCACGATTTTTATTCCACTGGCTTCAGAAAGAAGAAACACGATTACGAGCAATTGCCTACATGGGGGGATCTGCCGGTCAACAAAGAGTTCAACCTGCTTTCTTTTCCAATTATCGAATTCCCTTTGTTGAACCAAGCGAACAATCACGTATTGCCTATGTCCTTGATACCATTGATGAAGTTATTACTAAAACAAAGGCAGTGATCGCCAAGCTCAAGCAGATCCGGGAGGGCATGCTTTATGGTCTGCTCACGTACGGTCTTGATGAACATGGACAAATTCGAGATCCTGTCGCCCATCCGGAGCAATTTAAAGATTCTCCTTTGGGGAGAATTCCTAAGAGTTGGTCCATAACAAACTTGAAACATTTATGTAATCATATAGGCAGTGGAGTGACTCCGCGAGGTGGGCAGAATGTTTACACTAAAGAAGGTGTCCTTTTCATCCGTAGTCAAAATGTGACCTTTGAAGGATTAATATTTAATGATATAGCATGCATACCATGGCATATCCATGAAGCTATGCGGCATAGTGAAGTTTTTGATAACGATGTTTTGTTTAACATTACAGGTGCTTCTATTGGACGTTGCTGCTTTATGCCTTGCGGGCTTGGTCCAGCAAATGTGAACCAACATGTATGCATTTTGCGTATTCCAAATGCGACAGAATATGATGCAATATTTCTTTCTACCGCTCTAGGTTCATCAATTGGACAAAAACAAGTAGAGATGCGCAACACTTTCGGGAATCGTCAAGGTTTAAATTTTCAACAGCTTGGTTCTTTTATTGTTCCTTGGCCAAATAAGAGAGAAAGGTATATGATATCCATACAAATAAAAGAGATTGAGGATAATATTTTAAATGAGATTTATGCGTTAAAAAAAGTTAAGTTTTTAAAGTCTGGACTTCAAAATGACCTATTATACGGAAATGTTTTTGTTCCTGAAGAAGCTATGATCTACGATAAATAATATTTTTCTTTTTTAATTTAAGTTTGTAAAAAATAATAGCATGTCAGACTGTACATCCTTAATATCCGAGGAGGATAAGGGAGAATGAATAAAGATAGCAACGACCCATTCCTAGGCAAAGGAGAATTTCTTGTCTACCAGACAGCGGATGGGCAAGTGAAGCTCGATGTACGTTTGGAGAAAGAAACCCTGTGGATGACCCAAAATGACATGGCTCAGCTCTTTCAATGTTCTACCGATAATATTTCCCTGCATCTGAAAAATATCTATGATGAAGGGGAACTTACTCAAAAGGCAACTACCGAGGAATTCTCGGTAGTTCGTCAGGAGGGAAAACGTCAGGTTCGGCGCAAACTTACCTATTACAATCTGGATATGATCATCTCCGTAGGCTACCGGGTCAAGAGCATCATCGCTACCCGCTTTAGGATTTGGGCCACTGAGCGGCTTAAGGAGTACATCGTCAAAGGTTTCACCATGGACGATGAGCGGTTGAAGAACCCGCCAGTCAAGGGTTCGGCAGTCCCTGACTACTTTGACGAGCTGCTGGAACGGATACGGGACATCCGGGCCAGCGAGCGGCGCATGTATTTGCGGGTGCGGGAGATCTTTGCCCTGGCTGCCGATTATGAGCCGACCCATAACGAAACAAATAGATTTTTCAGCATCATTCAAAACAAGCTCCATTTTGCGGCAACAGGTCTGACTGCTGCGGAGCTGATCCGTTCCCGGGCTGATCACATGCAGCCTAATATGGGGCTTATGACCTGGAAAGGTGATGAAGTGCGCAAGTCCGATGTGACAGTGGCCAAAAACTACCTCCACGAAGAGGAGATTTCGGAGCTGAACCGCATTGTGACCATGTGGCTTGACTTTGCCCAGGATCAGGCCGAACGGCGCAAGCAGGTGTTTATGCAGGACTGGGAGCGCAAGCTGGATCAGTTCCTGGAGTTCAACGACCGTCGGGTCTTATCTCATGCCGGCAAGGTCAGCAAACAGCAAGCCGATGATCATGCCCAGTCTCAATACGACAAATTTGAGATCCGCCGCCGGGAATACAAGGAAGCCCTGGGTCAGGAAGAAAACATCCGGCAGCTGGAAGAAGCGGCCAGGCAGCTTGGTGATGTGAAGCCGATAAAGGGAAAGAAGACAGATGAGCAGGATTGAATGGGAATACGACCTGGTGGAACGGCCCTTTTGCCAGCAGTTGAAAACCATGGGCTGGTCCTGGATCGAAGGGAGCCTGGATGATCCGCAAGCAACTGAGCGCAGCAGCTTTCGGGAGGTTATTCTCCACAACCGTCTGGCTGCAGCCCTGGGCCGCATCAATCTACGCAGCGGGAAGGCCTGGCTGGATGAATCCCGGATTACTAAAGCCATAAGGGATCTGTCTCCAAGCCCAGGACAGGGCTTGCTGGAGATCAATCAGGCGGTGATCCAATTTTTGCTCAAGGGAACGGTGGTGGATGGTCTCCCGGATTTGGACCAGGGACGGCCGCAGGTGGTAAAGTATATCGACTTCGACCACCTGGAAAACAACGATTTTTTGGTCATCAACCAGTTCAAGGTGGAGCTGAGCAGCGGGCAGGGTCATGTCGTTCCGGATGCTGTTTTGTTTGTCAACGGCCTGCCTCTGGTAGTGGCCGAATTCAAAAGCCCAGGGATTGAAGAGCCCATCCGTCAGGCCATCAACCAGCTTCTTCGCTACTCCAACCAGCGCCGGGAGCTGTTTCCAGCCCTATACACTGAAAATGAAGGGGTGGAAGAGCTCTTTCACACCAATCAGCTCCTGATTGCCAATAATTTTTTCGAGGCCAGAGCCGCAACCCTGGGAGCGCCACCAGAGGCGTACCGGGAGTGGACAGACACCAGCCCTGTGCCCATGACCCGGGTAGCTGAAGAATTGGGGGTGGTCTCTGCCAGCCAGGAGGTGGAGGCAGCCAAGGGAGAGCTGATGACTGTGGGGCTTGCTCAGGCCGAAGGTGCAGGTACGCCCCTTGTATTCCGCAAGCAGGACCAGCGGCCGGAGGCTTTGCGAACCAAGGAAGGGGCGAGCTTGCACAGTCAGCAGCTCCTGACTGCCGGTATGCTTCGCCCGGCCCATGTTCTGGATCTTATGCGCAATTTCACCGTCTTTCAGCAGGTGGAGGGCAAAACCCGCAAGGTGACAGCCCGGTATCAGCAGTTCCGGGCAGTGCACAAGGCAATACACAGGCTTCAGGAAGGCCGGACCAAGGGGCAGGGTGCGCCTCAGGACGAGCGGGGTGGGATCATCTGGCACACCCAGGGCTCGGGCAAGAGCCTGACCATGGTCTTTTTGGTCCGCAAAATGCGCACTTTGAAAGAATTAAAGGAGTTTAAGATAGTTACTGTCACTGACCGTACAGATCTGGAGGCTCAGCTGCGGCAGACTGCCGAGCTGGCCGGAGAGACAGTGCGGCCCACGGACCAGGAAAAAACCTCCCGGGAGTCGGATACCGCCCTGACCCAGCGGATTTTGACCGAATCCACCCCGGATATTGTCTTTGCCATGCTGCAGAAATACCAGAATACAGACAAGCTGGTTAACGCCGCTGAGCAGGTATCCATGACCATCACCCGCAAGGAGAAAAAGCCCGGCCAGGAGGAACCGGTGGTGGAAAAGCAGGTCACCTTGCGGGAGAGTATTAGGTTTGAGGATTTTCCAGAGCTCAATGAGTCGGAAAAAATCCTGGTTCTGGTGGATGAGGCCCATCGCTCCCATACCCGGAGCTTGCACCGCAATCTACGCCGGGCTTTGCCCAATGCGGCCATCATCGGGTTTACCGGCACTCCGATCATGAGCAAGGACAAGCCGGAAACCAAGAAAATCTTCGGTGATTTTATCGACAAGTACCTTCTCCAAGATGCTGAGCTGGATGGGGCCACTGTGCCTATTCTCTATGAGGGCCGCACTGCTGACGGGGTTGTTCAGGATGCCCAAAGCCTGGATCAGCTTTTTGAGGACATGTTTCGTACCTATACTGAAGAAGAATTGTCCATTATTAAAGCCAAGTACGGAACTGCTGGGGATATTTTGGAGGCCCCAAAGCTGATTGAAAAGAAAGCCCAGGATATGCTGGCCCACTATGTGGATGTGGTCCTGCCAGAGGGCTTTAAGGCCCAGGTGGTGGCCACCAGCCGCCGGGCGGCTGTCATCTACCGGGAAAAGCTCCTGGTAGCCAGGGACGAGCTGGTACGCAGAATCGAAAGCCTTTCCGAGGGCACTCTGGCCCTGCCGGAAAATGAGCTGGAGCAGCTTGACCGAGAAACCAGGTTTTTGGTCCGGGCCAATCCCTTCCTGTCCATGCTCAAGGCCCTGGATGTGGCCGTGGTCATGTCTGGAGACCACAATGACCCGGAATCGTGGTGGAAATGGACTCGAAAGGAAAAGCAGGACGAACATATAAGACGCTTCAAGCTAAGGTCCGCGGCTCAGGCTACAGATACGACTGATCCCTTATGTATTCTGGTGGTCAAAAATATGCTCCTGACCGGATTCGATGCTCCAGTAGAGCAGGTCATGTATCTGGACCGAAAAGTCGTGGCCCATGATCTTTTGCAGGCCATTGCCCGGGTAAACCGAACCTATGGCCACAAAAAATGCGGTTATGTGGTGGACTATGTAGGAGTAGCCAGGCACTTGGACAGTGCGCTCAAGGATTTTGACGGGCAGGACACCCAGGGCACGCAAAACGATATCACATCGGATCTGCCTGCGCTCATCGCCCGCAGAGACCGAGCTGTGGCTGTGTTTACCAGCCGGGGTATCACTGATTTAAAAGAGCAGGTCCAGGCTTGTGTCGAGCTGTTGGAGGATATGAAGATTCGGGCTGAGTTCATCAATAGCTTGCGCTTGTTTTACGAAACCTTAAACACTATGACCCATCGCCCGGAGGTGCCCGAGGACGTGTTTCGGGATGCCAAGCTGCTGGGATTTATCAACAAGGTGGCCGCCAATCTGTACCGGGATCCGGCCTTGAATCTCTTGGGGGTGGCCGAGAAGGTTAAATCCCTTATTGACGCCCACATCTCAGCCCGCGGGGTTGACCCCAAGATTCAGCCTACGACTATAACTGATGCTCAATTCGAGCAGGTGCTCCAAGCCCAAGGCAGCAGCCGGGCCAGGGCGCAACATATGCAGCATGCAGCCAAGTACCATATTATTGGCTTTCAAAATCACAATCCTGAGTACGCTCGCAAAATGAGCGAAAAGCTGGAGGAGATTCTCAAGCAGTTCAAGGATGATTGGGATGCCTTGGAACGAGAGCTCAGAAAGTTTATTCAAACCCTGCGCCACGGAGATCGTTTTGATTTTCCGGACCTAGACCCCAATGTGCAAGTGCCTTTTGTCCGTCTGATTCTGGAGGCCTTTTCCCAAGACGGGGATTTGGATGCTACCCAAAGGGAGCAGGCCATCAATGCCACTCTGGAGATGGTGGAACGTATTCGCCAGGAAGTATCTTTGGTGGGGTTTTGGCAGAGTCCAGAAAAGCAGGAGCTTCTCACCAGACACCTGGTCCGGGATTTAGATGACTGCGGGCTCTGTCCTCCGGGCAAAGAACGGGAGATTGCCCAACGTTTGGTAGCCTTGGCCAGAGAAAACCATGAAAGTTTGGTGGGAAGATGAGTGACGTCCTGGTTGTCGATAACCTGGAGTTTGAGATCAGGCGCAGCAATCGGCGCAAGACCTTGGGACTTACGGTGGACCGCTCCGGAGAACTGGTAGTGCATGCCCCGGAGGCTGCAACAGAGGCTGAGCTGTATCAATGGATCGAAAAAAAGCTCCTTTGGGTGCATCAAAAGTTGTTGCAAAAAAAGGAGAACAGCCCCCAGGTTTATCAGCATAAGCCGGTCAGCGGGGAAAATATACCCTATCTGGGGCAAAACTATCGGCTCAAGATTGTGCCCCAGCAGGACCAGCCCCTGCAATTTGACGGGCAATGGTTCTACCTCCGGGAGAAAGATCGCTTGCAGGTAGCCAAGCATTTCCAGGAGTGGTTTCAGAAGGCTGGCTACAAATGGCTCAGTGACCGGGTGACATATTGGGAACCGAGGGCTGGGGTTTCAGCCTCAAAAATCGTGGTCCGGGATTTAGGATACCGCTGGGGGTCCTGCGGCAAAAATAAGGTCTTGTATTTTAACTGGCGTCTTTTGCAATTGCCGGTCAGACTTATCGATTATGTTCTGGTACATGAGCTGGTGCATTTGCGGGAAAAAAATCATTCCCGAAAATTTTGGCAGTTGCTTGAGTGTGTGTTGCCTGATTGGAGTGAGCGCAAAAATGAGTTGGGCTCTATGCGGTCTGAGATTGTTTGGGATACATTTAAGGGTTGACTATAACTGTAATCAGGGAGGGTTACATTTTAAAAGTGTGATGGTCCCGATGGTCCCCGAAAAAAATCCTTTCAATAACGATTTTCCACTCTTGGAGCATTGTATGCGTTTTTTCAATACTGCGCCGGTGCAAAAGGCGGTCATTGAGCTGAAGATCCTGCATAAGAGCCTGGAGCGGACCATTCCAGAGGGATTGGCCCAAACCCGGGAGTACATGGATCGCTGTGAGGCCAAAGAGGGACACCTGATCGTCTTTGATCGCCGGAAGGGTATCTCCTGGGAGGAGAAGTTTTTTGTGCGGGAGGAGGAATATCAGGTGCAGAGAATCATTGTGTGGGGGATGTGGGTCTGGAGATATATCAGGGTCAGGTTGTGGTGTGGGCAAGTGTAGAGAAGGCTAGGGCGGCGCCTGGCGATGCCAGGAAAGATGCCAGGCAGCTGCTCAAAACTTCGAAGATAAAGCCAAAAAAGAGGCCATGTCTATGCGCAGATTCCATTCCTATGGTCCGGTGGACTGTGAGGAGCACTTTTGCGTTCCCCGCACAGAGTTGGTTCAGGAGTGTCTGGAGCAGCTGATTGGGCCTCCGGACAAGGGCGGACACTACTTTACTATCTGGGCCCCGCGGCAGACGGGGAAGACCTGGCTTATGCGCCAGGTGCAGGACAGGCTAAAGGCAGAATATCACAATCGGTTTCTTGTGGGCTCCATGTCCATGCAAGGAGTGGTGCTCAAGGACGATGACCCCCCGGAGGCCTTTTTAGATCGAGTGCCCAGGCTGTTTCGGGACAGCCTAGGATTTGAGGTGCCTCCTCCTGCGACGTGGGCAGAATGGACGGATATTTTCTCCACGCATACACAAATCTTAGGCCGCCCAACCATTTTGTTCATTGACGAATTCGACAGTCTGCCCATTCAGGTTATTGATCAACTGGTAACCCTGTTTCGAGACATGTATCTCAAACCAGAGAGCTATCTTCTGCACGGCCTGGCCCTGGTCGGAGTGCGGGCGGTGCTGGGAGTGGGCAGTGAGCGGGGTTCGCCGTTTAATGTCCAGCGCAGCCTGCATGTGCCCAATCTGACCCGGGAGGAGGTGGTTGATCTCTTCCATCAGTATGAGCAGGAGAGCGGGCAGGAAGTGGCTGATGAGGTGGTGGAGGCGGTGTATACCAACACCAGGGGCCAGCCTGGGCTGGTGGGCTGGTTCGGGGAGCTTTTGACCGAGAAGTACAATTCCGGGCCGGGGCAGAACATTGGACTGCAGGCCTGGAGACATACCTACCAGGCAGCGTTGCAGATAGAGTGGAATAATACAGTGTTGAACATGATCAAGAAGGCCAAGGGAGCCTATTTACCCGAGGTTTTGGATCTTTTCTCCAATCCGGAAAAGCCCTTCAACTTGGACAAGGATTGGTGCAATTATTTGTATCTCAATGGCATCATTGATTCGTCGCACATTAAGGATGGGCATGGGCAGCCGATGTATGTCTGCCGCTTTTCCTGCCCCTTTATTCAATACCGACTGTACAACGCCTTAACCGATGATCTGGTAGGGGAAAAACTATCCCTTCTGCCTCTGCACCCCCTGGACGACCTGGCCGATGTCTTTGCCGGGGAAAAACTCAATCTCCCCGCTTTACTTCAACGCTATCGGGATTACTTACAGCGACTGGAGGATAAGGGACTGAGCCCTTGGGCCGGCCAGACCCGGCGCAGTGATCTTCATCTGACCGAAGCAGTTGGCCATTTTCATCTCTATGCTTGGCTGAGGCAGGCTGTTGGAGATCAATGCCTGGTCAGTCCCGAATTTCCAACAGGAAACGGCAAGGTGGATATTTTTTTGCAGTGTGGATCGACTCAAGGCATCATAGAAATCAAAAGCTTTGAAAAGCAAAGCAAAATGAAGGGTTATGCTGAACAGGCAGCTCATTATGCTGCCTCCTTAGGCCTTTCTGAAGTCACTCTGGCTGTTTTTGTCCCCACCCGGGAGCAGGAGATCTTGGATCAGCTCAGTGGCAATCAAAAGATCAACCAAGTCGTGATCCATGTGTTGGCTATTGGCTGGGGTTAGGCTTCAGTGCTGGGCATAGGCCAAGAGTGCTCAGAATTCCCGATACACCTCTCTTCGCCGGGCCTTTACTGTATGGGTGCAAACAATAAATCACTTAGTTACACTGAGGTTGGTATGCCGTCATTTTTGCACAAAACCAAAGCAGATGCAGCTAATCCGATTGTCATCGCTATGGATATTGATGACTTTCTTACCAGTATGCAAACAAAGGATTTACGCGAGCAAGGCTGGCTTGATCCTGTTCATCACAGTGAAGATCATTTTATCATGGTCGAATTCAAGCATAATAATCATCAAATTCAAGTTGAAAATGTGCTGACACCCG
>CAZLUR010000015.1:33464-35706 GCA_964562725.1 uncultured Desulfohalobiaceae bacterium
TAAGCTATGCTTTTGAACGCTATTTTGCAGAAAGCGGCTTGTCCATAACTGAAATTTTATGGCAGGAACAAGGATTTTGGGTAGATCAAAACCGTCACAAGGAGCGTTACCCCATAGACTTCTTTACCAAAGGCCGTGATATTTTAAGAAAATATAATCATGAATTGAACTTTGCCGTAAGTTATAACCAACCAAGTTCTTAGGAACACAGAGGCAGGGGAGAATTCATACAGATGCGCAGATTCCATTCTTACGGTCCGGTGGAAGAAATAAAAACTCTCTTATCAGCGTGAAGCTGCGTGATCAGCGGCAAAAAGTTTTTTCCATTGATTTGCTTCAAAGTGGCTGATTGGGAGATTGGCTTGTCTTGAACGTGACCCTATCAGGGCTTTTTCTCCGGTCTGAGACAGTGAGTTTCGTTGGGAAAAACCTTACCTTAAGATGTCCACTCCATAATCTGCAAACACAGGGTCATGGGTAACGGCTGGCATTGAAAATGAAAGGGCACAGGCAATAATCATCCGGTCACATGGATCTCTGTGAATCTTCGGAAGCTCGGTGGAGCGGAGGCAAATTTCAATATTTAAGGGGATGGCTTCAAGGTCATGGTGCTCAAGAACCGCTTGGAACCATTCTTGAGGAGAAGCTGGCAACCTGAGTTTCCCCTTGTGCCATTTGACTCCTACTTCAAATTCTGAAATTGCGGATATATAGACTACAGGCGAGGTGTTTATCAGGTCGGC
Organism: uncultured Desulfohalobiaceae bacterium; assembly: GCA_964562725.1. Taxonomy (GTDB): domain Bacteria; phylum Desulfobacterota; class Desulfovibrionia; order Desulfovibrionales; family Desulfothermaceae; genus CAZBUB01. The sequence continues at coordinate 34,208 of CAZLUR010000015.1, forward strand.
TGTCTCTGGGGATTAGGTGCTGCTGCCTTGAGCCAGCCACAGAAGTGCGCAGGTATCTAGAATCATAGTTCATGCTCCGGCCACTCGTCTTCGGTCAAAGGCTCGGTTGGATCGTAGTCAACGCTCATCTTGCTCATCAACGGATGGGGGAAAAGCCGATTACGGCGATTGCAGGGAAGGAGATCGGCAATGGGTTTTCCATGTCGACAGATTCGAACCTGCTGGCCTTCTTTTTCGATTTCTGCTAGGAGGGCGGAAAGCTTGGTCTTTGCTTCATGGGTGTTGACGATTTTCATGCGGACTCCCTTCATGATTGGTTTGTACATAAAATTTAGTCCACTTGACTAAGGTTGTCAAACCAGGAATGTTTCCGCATTCGCTTTTTGGCATTCTGGCAAAAGAGTTTCCAGGCATTAAGCAACAAGAATATGGGATGGCTCGAGATGAACTTGCTCAGGAGCGACTTTTACTGCAAGGCAAGGGCAGAGGAGTCTCTGTCAGGCGCTTTGTAAAGGATGCATCTTAAGGCAGCCTGTTGAGTACTCTGCGTATAAAATTTCATGAAGAGATAAGGGAATACAATCATGAGCCAATTGATCTATCAATTTTACATCAGGCTGCAGGAGATCGAACCGCCTATATGGAGGAGAATCCAGGTCCCGGATACCTATACCTTCTGGGGTCAGCACGTTGCGATTCAGGATGCCATGGGCTGGCTGGACTATCATCTGCACGCCTTCAGGTTCCGGCCAAAGCATAAGCGAGAGGCTATAGAAATCGGTATTCCGGATGAGGAATGGGATGAAATTGAAACGCTTCCAGGGTGGGAGCTAAAGCTTTCGACTTACTTGCATGAGCCGGGGCAATGGATGGAATATGAATACGACTTTGGGGATGCATGGGTGCATGATGTGCTGTTTGAAGGCCTTTTGGTCAAAGCAAAAGGGACCAAATATCCCAAGTGTCTTGGGGGTCAGAGAGCCTGTCCGCCTGAGGACTGCGGAAGTGTGTCAGGATACTATGAGTTGCTGGATATCCTCCAAGACCCAGATCATGAGGAATACGAGGAGACAATCTCCTGGCTGAAGGGACATCTCAAAAACTACTATCCGTATGATCCTGAGGCATTTGACCCGGAAAAAGTCCGTTTTTCCAATCCAGCCAGCCGTTGGAAGAAGGCTTTTCTGAGAGATTGAGGCCGTTTTCTTCTAAACCATGACTAGTTTCTAATTTGTTGAGTTTATCATGTATTTTTTTCAATAGAAGTATTTTGAGCAGCACGTCTTCAGGCAGACGGGCAAGAGCAGCTATCGGGAGGACGTCTCCTGGGAGCAGAAGATATTTAAGCGGGCTGAGGAATATAAAGGGCAGCTGATCACGGCCTAGGACATGTAGGCAAGCTTGGAAAGTCTTGATCCATCTGGGAGGTACTCGAAATGCTGGGGGGTGCTGATGTCAAATGAGTGGCAGACCAATCAGGAGCTGGAGCTGGCTGAAGG
>CAZLUR010000016.1:0-35686 GCA_964562725.1 uncultured Desulfohalobiaceae bacterium
GTGTCCTGTATTGTCTCAAATGTTGTCAATAAGAACCCTCCCCTGACCCCTCCCTCCCGTCTGGAAGACAGGCGGCAAGGAGGGGAAGCAGAGACAAAACGAATTGCCTCTGAGATGATGCAACTGCAAAAACTCAAAAATCAGGCAATGGTTAAAAACAGGGGGACTATAATTCATTGATTTTTCTGCCTGCCGGGCACACAGAGATGCTGAGTGCAGGTTCCTCCGTCTACTGTCGTCTGTCCTCTGGGTCTGCAAAAAAAGACTTTTTGCAGACACATCTGAGATGCGACAATAGAAAATTGAAACGGCACTAGCAAAGAGCAGCAATGCTCGCCTGCTGTGGAGACCTGCTCGTCCTGGACAGGGTTATTCCTGGATTAAGCAGGCACTGTCCTGCCGATCATGGGGCAGGGGTTTATGCATAATCTGGCCCCCTGTGGCCCGGACAATATTTCTGGCCATGCCCTTAAAAATTAACTTATGCATAGGCAGATTCAAATACCAGTAGATTATGCCCCATAGCCCCCGGGGCAGGAAACGGGAGAGCAGCACAAGCTCGCATTCTTCAGCCTGGGGATTTTGCTGGGGCAGGGTATTTATTTTCAGTTCCAGTATGGCCTGCCCCGGGGTCTTCATCTCCGCCAGAAGTCTGAGCAGCCAAGGCTTTTCTATCTGGATAACACGCCAGAAATCAAGGACATCGCCAATCAGTATCTGTTCTGGATGCCTTCTGCCCCTGCGCAGGCCTACTCCTCCGATCAAGCGGTCCATTAGGCCTCGCAAGTACCACAGGAAATTACCGTAGTACCAGCCGGTGCGCCCACCGATCCTGGCGATTGGGGCAAAAACCTGTTCCGGATTAGCTCTTATGGCTATTTTATACCCGCATTCCAGGATGGTGCCCCCGGCAAAGGGAGCATCTCCGGTCATGCACCATTCAGGTGGGTTTAACTGCCCTGCATCTGACCAGCTGGTCTCCACTTGCTCCAATTGCAGGCGCTGCAGGGCAGTTTGTATGGTCTGTTCCGCAGTGAGCAGCTCCTGGGGAATGATCTCTCTGATGGAGTTGTCTTTACAGACCACCTCGTTTTGCAGCCCTTCCACCAGGGGCATGGCTATGGCCGCAGGTACCGGGGTCACTAAATGCACCCACCAGGAGCTGATTCTGGGACTCAGGATGGGTAAAGGGATCAAAATCCGGCGGCGCAGGTTTGCAACCTGGCAGTAGATATTAAACAGCCGGGCATAGGTCACGATTTCTGGTCCGCCTATATCGAATGTGCGCCCCAGACAGTTTGGGTTGTTCAAGCTGCCCAACAGATAACCCAGTACATTGCGAATGGATATGGGTTGACATCTGGTGCGTATCCAGGCCGGGGTAGTCATCACCGGCAGCCTTTCGCACAAATAACGCAAAATCTCAAAAGATGCGCTGCCAGAGCCCAGAATAATGGCTGCACGCAAAAAGGTTACAGGCACTGGGCCGGACATGAGGATTTTGGCTACCTGGAGCCGGGAGCGCAGATGAGGGCTGAGCTGATCTGTTTCTTCGCCCAGACCGCCCAGATAAATGATTTGCTGCAGAGAGTTCTGGGCAGCGGCCTGGGCCATGATTTCCGCGGCCTGGATGTCGATGCCTGCAAAATTTTTGTTGCCCGGGTGCATGGAATGGATCAGGTAATAAGCCGCAAAACAGCCTTGACAGGCTCTGAGCATGGCTTTCTGATCCAGGGCATCAGCCTGGAAAAGTTCCAGATTGGGTTCCTGGGCCCAGGTCCTGCTGGCCAGTTTTTGTTTATTTCTGGCCACTGCCCTGACTGTGTATCCTGACTGCAGCAGCCTGGGAATCAGCCTGCCGCCGACATAGCCTGTTGCTCCAGTGACCAGCACCGGTTTTGGGGGTCTCATGTCCTAGGCTCGGTAGAACCCGTATTCACGGGCGTTGATATTATACTTTTTTTCCCTGTCCAGGGTTGAGCTGGGGCTAGGACCGTAATCATGGCCTGGATAGACTATGGTTTCAGCAGGCAGCGTCATCAGCTTCCTGATGGAAGCCCCTAAGGCCTGACGGTTGGAATAAGGCAGGTCTGTTCTACCGCTGTCACCCACAAACAGAGTGTCCCCTGTAAAAAGCAGGCCTTGGGTGTAGATGCAGATCCCGCCAGGGGTATGCCCTGGGGTGTGCAGGATTTGCAGTGAGTACTGCCCCAGGGGCAGGTTCTCTTGCCCGGCCAGGGGCATATCCACCGGCTTTCCATAAAGCGGGGTATCTGACCGGTGCATGAGCAGCGGGGCCTGGGTCAGGCCCTGCAGCTCCTGATTGCCAGAAGAATGATCCCAGTGAAAATGGGTATTTATGATATATTGCAGGCTTAGGCCCTTATCCTGAAGCAGGGAGAAGATGCGTTGCACTTCACCTGCCGGGTCTATAACCGCGGCCTTTTTTTGGGTTTCACAACCCAGTATATAGCAGAATACAGCCATGTCTCCGATTAATAGTTGCCTGACAAACACGTTTTCCTCCTTATTGCCCTGAAACCCGTCAAGGTCTATATTATTTGACAACAACCTGCTTTGTGACAGGTATAAACTATCTGAAAACCCTAAAGGAGTAAATAATGGCTGCCAAATGGATACTGCAGCAGTCAGAAAAAAAAGATGCTGGATTTTGTCTGCGTTTGGGACTGCAGGGGGAAAATCCAGAGCAGATTATCTATTTGCAGCCAGAGTGTTGCAATGCAGTTGATCTGCAGGCATTGGCCCAGGAATTGATAGACAGCCTGCAACAAACCATCAAAGAGGCGGAGGATTTATGGCAGCCAGCAGAAAAATCCGATCTAATCCCTGGAAGTGATCCAGAAGAAATCTGGCAGCAGATGCAGGCCATGGCAGAAGGGGATATGGCAGGTTTTTTCAATTCCCTGGACAGTGGGTTGCGCAGGCAGGTAGCAGAGCATGTTCTGACCAAAGCCAGTATGTTCAAGGGTGCCGGGGCCTTATTTGCTGCCAAGTATGATGCAGGCCGGGGTTTATTAATCCCGTAGTGGCATGCCTTTTTCATGCTTAGAGGATCACTGCTTTGCCTTCTGCCTTTCCTCCAGGATCTGCAGCAAAAGATCCGGCCGGTCAGTAATGATCCCGTCCACGTTTTGATCCAGATATTTGCGCATATTCACGGCCTGATTTACAGTCCAGACCTGGACCAAAAGATTTTTTTCCTGGGCTTCCCTTATCAGGCTGGGTTTGGCTACCTGAACAGACCCATATTTTTCCGGGAGTTGCAGGATCCTGCCTCCAGGCAGGTATAAGCGGGACAGATAAACTCTGTGCAGGATATATAGTCTGCGTACTTCGCGTCTGGAAGCGCCGGTGGCCACCTCGGGCAGCACTTTGCGCATGCGCTCCAGGACCTGATGGTGGAAAGAAGAAACAATGGTGTTGTGCACCCGTTCATATTTTCGCAGCATCTGGGCCAACATGTCTGCAATTTCAGGCTTCTTGGGTTTGATCTCAATGCAAAGCGGAGTCTGCGGGAACTTTTGCAATATCTCTTTAAGGGTGGGAATCTCAATGCCCTGTCCCCGATAAGGAAATTCCTGGGGCCGGTCCGGAGGACTGAAATAGTGCCCAGCGTCCAGCATCTTCAACTCAGCTACATCCATTTCCGCTACCCAGCCCAGGCCTTGGGTGGTGCGCTGTACAGTAAAATCATGGATGACCACCAGCTGATTGTCCCTGCTCAGATGGATGTCCAGCTCCAGTCCGTGAGCGCCCAGTTCCAGAGCGTGCTCAAAAGCAGGCATGGTATTTTCCGGCCTGATATGGGCACCGCCCCGGTGGGCAAGAATCAAGGGTTCTTTGGGTTTATTAAGTGTTTTGGGGATCTTTTGTTCCGGCAATTGTTTGGCACAGGCCAGCAGGAGTATGGACAGGCCAGGCAGAAGCATTAGGTTGCAGATTATTTTGAGCATAAAGGATCTTCCAAGTTTCAACCATAATGCAAAAGCCGTTTTTTCATGGATCTGCTCGCCTTTCAAGAGTAATACCCTTCATAAATTCAATAGTTTTTAAAAGTTCTTCCTGTTCTGGCAATTCAAGATTTTGTTCCCCAATATTTTTCACGTATCCCACTTTTTCTATACTGTCCAACAGGCTTACATAAAGCTGACCATTATACAAAATCTGGGGAATTTCATGTATAAACAAAACTGGAAATTTATCCTGATCAAATAATGAATGGCCTAAAAATTCCTTGGGTATTTTTTGTTCTCCTAAAATATCCAAAATAGTGGGAGCAAGATCAGTAGGCGTAGCTTCTTTATCCATCAGGCCTGGGTCAATATCAGGATGAATAATAAAAAGGGGGATATTTTCTGGTTCCTTTAAATTTCTATTCAAAACAAACTTTCTATGTGAAGAGTATTCTTTTTTCTCTATGCCAGATTCATGATCAGAATATATAATAATCAAACTGTTCTCGTCTAATCCATGAGCATATAAACTGTCAAAAAAGATTTTTAATGATTTATCAACAAATGATATGGAATTAAAATAATTTCTAACCAAAGTATCATTTATATCTTCAAATTCATCACGAGCTTCGCTGGGTGGATAAAAATTAAATGGTGTATGGCTTGAAACAGTTATTAAAAAAGCAAAAAAAGGCCTATTTGCTTCTTTTAAATGTTCAAAGGATTGTAAGAAAAAATCAAAATCATTTATACCAAATTTTGTTTCATGTATATCCATAGTGCATTCAGTAAATGAAAAATCTTTCTTGCTGTAAAATCTATCAAAACCTAGCTCTGGATATGCTTTATGTCTATAAAAAAATTCCTTGTCATTGCCGTGAAATGCAAGAGTATAATAATTATTATTTTTTAGTATCTTGACCAAAGATTTAAAATTAGACAGATCATTCACCTTAAAACCAAAGTTTTTGTTTATTGGATAGGTTGAAGTTAAAAAAGAAAACTCTGCATCAAAGCTGCCATTTACGTGCTGGGCATAAAAATTATTAAAATAAAGAGAATTTTCCTTTAAGTTGTTCAAGAAGGGAGTTACTTCTTTACCATTGTGCTTGTAATCTATTATTTTTTGATCAAGAGACTCCACTTGAATAACTATAATATTATGATCATCTGCAACAATTTGTGCATTTGTTAATTTCTTATCAATCTTTGGTGGTTTTGTCTCAATTGTTTCTACTTTGTTTGAATGAAAGAGCGTTTTATATTCAAATACATAAAGAGCTGCAAATCCGTATACATTAACAAAAGCTGAGGTGTTTGTATTGAAAAGTAGCATAGGACTTTTGTCACCTAATATGCTATTTGTCAGTGTTAATTGTATAGGAAATATTATAATGATAAGTCCTAATATAATTACATAAGTTCTAAAATTATAGCTTAAAATATATTTTATATCAGTTGTAAGTTTTTCTTTTATCAAAAAATAAAATAATATAAATATATCAAATACAAAAAACAAGTCATATATACTAATTAACTGCCTTAATAAGACTTCAAATGGTCTAAACCCTGTACCCATCAATATATCGCTCAGGCTCAAGTAATTGCCAAAATATCGATTATACCAGAGGTTTGACAAAATAAAAATTGTAAAAAATAGCAGTAATAATAATAAAATCAATCTAGCTTTTTTGTTTTGTATTACAGGAACTATCAGCCAATATAAGATAAGTATAATTAATAAATTTTTAAATATTAGTCCTGTAATAGAAGGCACTTGAAATATATATAGAACAAAGAAATTATACTTTAAAAGGAATCCAAAAATAAGTATAATTGAGAAATATGTTTGGATCTTTGTTAAATTTTTAAATACATTCATCATAGGCTTATCTATACTTGACTCTAGGTAAAGCATCATACAGTTGGAATTGCAAAAAGTCAAAACGCAGGCAGCAAGCCTTCATGGAAGATCAGACAACCAGGATTTTGATTTGCGCCTTCTTAGCTGGGCAGTCAAAAGTTCTTTAGTAATAGACTGTATTTATTGACTATATTCAATCCTCTAACCGTCTAAGTTCGTATTTGTCTTATCAGTTTGAATTTATTGCCTTAATCTTGAACGTTGAACCTTGAACTTTGAACTCTCAAGTTCTTAGGAGCGAACTTTTTACTCCCTATCTGCCAAACCCCAGGGCCTGGAAGTCTTCAAAAAAACTCGGAATGCTGCCGAGGAAAAGGGACTGCCAAATGACCACAGGCCGGCATTGCCGGATCAAAACTGCAGCCCGCGATGCCGAGGATCTGTACTTTTGAGCTATTTGCCCATTATTTCAGTGTGATTTTTATGTCCTCCAGCTGGCCCTTGTCAAGGTGTATAGGGCTGGGTTAAGATTGTTGCTGCTGGGCAGATACAGGATTTTTTTATTAAGATACCGATGATAATCCTGTATCTTTCGTGTACACCGTCAGCAAAGGAGGTTTCTATGTCCTCTAATATTTTGACCTGGCACGGACATGCCAATTTTCAGATCAGTACACCCAATTTGAATATCTTGATTGATCCCTGGTTTGAAGGCAATCCATCTGCCTGCATTGGCTCCGAGGCCTGTGGTCAAATCGATCTGATCCTGGTCACCCACGACCATGACGACCATATGGGGCAGACTGTACAGATCAGTAAACAAACCAAGGCCAGTGTAATGACTATTGTGGAGACCGCTCAAAAACTGATCGAGCAGGGTGTACCTGCGGAGCAAATCATAAACGGTATCGGCTTTAATATAGGCGGCAGAGTTCAATACAAAAATATACAGGTAACCATGGTCCAGGCCTTTCATTCTTCGCTCTCCGGGGCCCCAGTGGGTTATGTTTTGCAGCTGGAAAACGGGTATTGCCTGTACCATGCCGGGGACACCGGAATTTTTTCCAGCATGGAGCTGATTGGCAAGCTCTTTGATCTGGATTTGGCCCTGTTGCCCATCGGTGGAGTATTCACCATGGATCCCGGACAAGCAGCCCTGGCCTGTAAAATGTTGGCCTGCAAAGCAGTGGTGCCCATGCACTGGGGGTCTTTCCCTGTTTTAGAGCAAAACACCTCTGATTTTCAAAATGAATTGCAGAAAATCAGGGCCAAGGCCCAGCTCTGGAGTATGGAGCCCGGCCAGAGCATTGAGCTGCAAAAATAGCAGATAACAATTTTAACTTGAGAGTTCAAAGTTCAAGGGTCTGCCCAGCTCCTGTAGGATATGGCAATGTCCAGGTTTATAAGCAGAAAATATGAAGTCCAGGAATTTGAAAAGCAAAAGACCTATATGCCTGGTGCGTACAACAAGGTCTTTGAGCCTGATCAGGAGAATATAACACTTATTGGCCTGCGGGGCAGTGGAAAAACCACTTTGGCCCGGGCATTGTCCAGAAAGTTAGATTTGCAGTTTGTGGACACTGATCAAAAACTGCAAGAAAAATTCGGGCAAAGCATCGCAGATTTTGTACAAGAAAGCGGCTGGTCCGAATTTCGCAGGCAGGAGCAGGAAGTCCTGCAGCAAGTGTTAAGCAAAAGAGGTCAGGTGGTGGCCACAGGCGGTGGCTGCGTATTGCTTGCTGAAAACAGGGAGTTGATCTCTGCCCAGGGAGCTGTATTTTACCTGATGGCTGACGTCTCACTGCTGGTCAACAGGTTGCAGGCTAATCCCGGTCTGCAGCAAAGACCCAGGTTTACTGCAGGGACATTGACTCAAGAACTGGCCCAATCCCTGCAGGAGAGGGAAGGCTTCTATTTACAGTGCCTGGATTATATCCTGCAGGCAGAGCGCAGCGTTCAGGATCTGGTCCAAGACGCCCTGCAGATGCTGGGCTTGCAGGGCAGAGAAATCTCTACAAATTCAGCTGGATAACTGCTGATAGCACAGATTTTTGTTGGCTGTTGACTGCTGTATTCAAATAGAATGAAATCATCATGTTCGGAATTAGAATATGCTTATTGATATACTCTGGCAAATACAGGATTTTTTGATTGCTGCTTCCCATAAGGAGGATTCCTGGAGCATGTGGCCTTTTGGGCCCGGCTTTACAGGCAGCTGGCTGTTGAGTTTGACCAAATTTATGTTTATTGGAGTGATCCTGGCCTTGATTCTTTGGTTACTGAGATGGGCTTTTGGACCTGGTGGATTTCTGCGCGATGAGGACTTGGACCAGGATAGCCAGCGGTTTAAACAAAATATTGAAGAGGCCCAGGCCATCCTGGACAATAGACTGGCCCAGGGCAGCATCAGTCAGGAAGATTATGACAAATTGCGCAAGGCATTACAGAGATAAGCCGGAATCAGGCTTTATTTTTGGGCTGCGCAATAAAGGGGGCTGCAATTAATGGGCCTTCCCAAACATGCTGGTGGAGACGAAGGGGATCGAACCCTCGACCTCAGCCGTGCGAAGGCTGCGCTCTCCCAAACTGAGCTACGTCCCCACAAAAAAAATATAATGCCTGCCTTGGGCTGGAGTCAAGAGCAATAAAATTACATACCTGAATTGCACAGCCAAAAGTCCTTAAGTAATAAATTGTTTTTATTGACCATAATGAAAAAATACAGGGACTATTATTTTAAAAGAGCCAAACAGGAAAACTATCCAGCCAGGTCGGTCTATAAATTGCAGGAAATAAACAAGCGCTTTCAGCTGTTCAAGCCCGGACAAAAGGTGCTGGACCTTGGGGCTTATCCCGGTTCCTGGAGTATCTTTGCGGCCAGGCAAGTGGGCGGCCGGGGGCTGGTGTTGGCAATAGACCTGCAAGAGCCAGAGCAGGACCTGGGACCAGGGGTCAGGTTTATACAAAGCGATGTGCTGACGCCTCAAGCCGAGCTTGCAGACCTGTTGCATCAGCAGGCACCTCTGGATCTGGTGCTCAGCGATCTGGCGCCCAAGACCACCGGCATCAAGGTCAGAGATCAAGCTCTTTCCTTGGAATTGGCCAGGTGCGGACTGGAATATGCACGAAATTATCTTAAGTTGGGTGGCCATTTGCTGCTTAAGGTTTTTGCCGGGCCGGAGCTGCCGGCTTTGCAAAAAGAAATGCAAAGTTTTTTTCAACAAGTAAAGAATGTTAAACCCAAGAGTTCCAGATCCGAGAGTAAAGAATGTTTTCTGCTCGGGCTAAAGTTCAAGCAGGGCTGATAAATCCAGGAGGGAGCTATGGCCGGACACAGCAAGTGGGCAAACATCAAATACAGAAAAGAACGCCAGGATGCCAAGCGGGGCCAGATGTTCACCAAGGCCACCAAGGAACTCATGCTCTCCGCCAGGCTGGGGGGAGGGGATCCAGAAATGAACTCCAGGCTGCGCATGGCAATTGAGGCAGCCAAGTATATCAACATGCCCAAGGACAAGATAGATACTGCTATCAAAAAGGGCACAGGAGAGATATCCACCGGGGCCATTGAAGAGGTGATATACGAAGGCTACGGCCCTGGAGGTGTGGCCTTGCTGCTGGAAGTGGCTACAGACAATAAGAACCGGACAGTTGCCGAAGTGCGCAAGATATTCAGCAAGAATTCCGGAAACCTGGGTGAATCCGGTTGTGTGGCCTGGATGTTTGATAAAAAAGCGGTTTTCAGCTTTGACAAAAATAAATACAGCGAGGACCAGCTGTTAGAAGTGGGCCTGGAAGCGGGAGCCGAGGATGTCCTGGATGAAGACCAGGTCTGGGAGGTGCATGCTGAGCCTGAAAATTATATGCAGGTCAAACAGGCTTTTGAGCATGCAGGTCTGGAAATGGAAAACGCAGAAGTGACTATGCTGCCCCTAAATACAGTACAACTGGATCTGGAAACCGCGAGAAAGGCCCTTAAGCTCTATGAGCAGCTGGACGACCATGATGATGTGCAAAAGGTTTATGCCAATTTCGAGATCCCTGATGATCTGTACCAGGAGCTGAAAAACTGAACCAGGCTTGGCACAGGGTTTGAGTTTTGCTAAAAGCCATGAGATTATACAGTGCAGGCTAAAGAGATCGTGGTCCTGGGGCTGGACCCTGGCAGCAGGTGCACAGGCTACGGCCTGGTAAGAGAAGCTGAGAACAAGCTGCACCTGCTGCACACCGGCAGTATCCGGACTAAATCCGGAAGTGGTTTAAGTCAAAGATTGGGCTTGATTTTCAAGCAACTGACCAGGATAATTTCTGAATTCCAGCCCCTTGAGGCAGCTGTAGAAGATGTGTTTGTGGCCAGCAATACAAGCTCTGCTCTGAAGCTGGGCCAGGCCAGGGGAGCAGCCATTGCTGCCTGCGCTAATCTGGACCTGCCTGTTTTTACTTACGAGCCGAATCTGATCAAAAAGACCCTGGTTGGGGCTGGTAAAGCTGACAAGAGGCAGGTAGCTTTTATGGCGGGCCGGCTTTTGAACACTGATCCCAGTCAGTGGTCTCTGGACAGCAGCGATGCCCTGGCTGCAGCTATCTGCCATCTCAATCTGCGGCGCTGGCAAAACCGGTTAATACAGGCCAAAGAGCGGACATGATCGCTTATCTGCAAGGCACCTTACTGGAGGCCAGGCCTGAGGGCTGTACAATACTCACCCCAGGGGGAGTAGGCTATGTGCTGAACATCCCTTTGCCTTTGTTGCAGCATCTGCCCGAGCCAGGCCAGGAAATTGCCCTGCATGTCCATACTGTGGTCAAGGAAGACGCCCTGGAATTATTCGGATTTTCCGGCAAGGATGAACTGCAGACTTTCAGGCAGCTCATAGCAGTCTCCAAGTTGGGACCCAAAACAGCCCTGGCCATTATTTCCACTTTTTCTCCAGAGCAACTGCAGGATATATTTCTGGCAGAGGACACCGCCGCTTTGAGCAGGGTGCCTGGCATCGGTCCCAAATCTGCCAAAAGGATCATCTGGGAGCTAAAAGAGAGTTTTGCCCTGGAACCTGTAGCTCTGGGACAAAAAGCAAACCTGCGGGATATAAGACAGGACAGCAAATTTGCTGATGCCCTGGCCGGCCTTCTAAATTTGGGTTATGCAGAACATGAAGTGCGGCCAGTCTTGAAGCAATTGCTCCAGGAGGATCCAGATCTTATGCTGGAAGAGCTGATCCGCAGCGTACTGAAAACCATATCCAAATCCAGATCCGGGCATTAATCCTGGAACTGCTTTAATCAGGCCGGAGCGAAGAATGAACGAGGTGCAGGGCAGACAGCCGGAAGAACAGATCAGGCCTTTGCGCTTGGAGGATTTTGTAGGTCAAAACGACCTGCGGGCCAATCTGCGGGTTTTTTTGCAGGCCGCCCTGGACAGGGGCCAGGTCATGGACCACACTTTGCTCTATGGCAGTCCTGGCCTGGGCAAGACCACCTTGGCCAGAATAGTGGCCAGTGAGTTGGGAGTAAATCTGGTGAACACCTCTGGCCCTGTTCTGGAACGCAGTGGGGATTTGGCCGCTATTCTGACCAATCTGCAAAGACATGATGTGTTGTTTGTGGATGAGATCCACAGGCTGCCGCCCACGGTGGAGGAGATTCTGTACCCCGCCCTGGAGGATTTCAAGCTGGACCTGATCATCGGGCAGGGACCCGGGGCCAGGACGGTAAAAATAGATTTGGAGCCATTTACCCTGGTGGGCGCCACCACCAAGATCGGATTGCTGACCTCGCCTTTACGGGACAGGTTTGGGGTTATCTTTAGGCTTGATTATTATTCGCCCCGGGAACTGGCCAGGATTGTATTGCGCACTGCCCGTATCCTGGATATAAAAGTTACTCAGGAAGGGGCTATGGAAATTGGCAAGCGCTCCAGAGGTACACCGCGCATTGCAAATAGGCTCCTGCGCAGGGTCAGGGACTTTGCCCTGGTCCAGGGCCGGGCGGCAGTAGACGGACCCCAGGCAGTGGCTGCCCTGGACAGGCTGGATGTGGACCACTTAGGCCTGGACCAGATGGACCGCAAGATACTTCTGGCCTTGATCAAACATTTTGGCGGGGGACCGGTTGGGGTCAAGACTATCGCCACTGCCTGCTCTGAGGAAGTGCGCACCCTGGAAGAAATATATGAGCCCTATCTCATCCAGTGCGGCTTTTTAAAACGCACCGCCCGGGGCAGAATGGCTACTGGCAAGGCTTATAGACATTTAAATATAGTCCCTGAGGACGGTTGAAGCTATTTTGCAGATTCTGGACTTTTTAGTTTTCAACCAATCAAAATATAAATAAGGAACTGGCAAATGCGCATTATAGAACCTTATGTGGAAATCTTGCACATGCCCTCTGCTCAGGAGATGCTAAGGGTCATAGAGCTCGCCGGCAGGACCTGTTACAAATCCGAGGACAAGATCAAAGACGGCTCGGCCGAGGATTTTGTGCGCAGGATAATAAAATCCGGGCATGAGAGTGTCATTGAGCACGGCTATTGCACTGTGCGTTTTGTCTGTGACCGCGGTGTGAGCCATGAACTGGTCAGGCACAGGCTGGCGGCCTATTCCCAGGAAAGCACCAGATATGCCAATTATGCCCGGGATAAGTTCGGTAACGAAATCACAGTGATCAAACCCTGTTTCTGGTCAGAGGCCAGCAATGAGTATCAGCTCTGGCTGCAGGCAATGCACCAGGCTGAAAAGGCCTATCTAGAACTTCTACAACAAGGGTCCAGCCCCCAGGAGGCCAGAAGCGTCCTACCCAACAGCCTGAAGACAGAAGTAGTCATGACCTGTAACCTAAGGGAATGGAGGCATGTGCTCAGCCTGCGCTGCTCCCGGGCAGCCCACCCCCAGATCAGGGAGGTTATGTTGTTCTTGCTGCACAAGCTAGCCCCTGCAGTGCCAATTGTTTTTGACGATCTGCTGGCCAAATTTGAGCACCTGCTGCCCAAGGCTTAGTCCAGCAGGAATTCCATTTCCTGGGCTGTCATGTCTGTGAAGGTCTCCCTGCGCCTGACCAGTCTGGCCTGCCCCTGGTTGATCAGGATTTCCGCAGGCCTGGGCCTGGAATTGTATTGGGAGGCCATACTGAAAGCATAGGCCCCTGCTGAAAATACAGCCAGCAACTCATCCTGGGCCACACAGGGCAGATTGCGCTCCTGGGCCAGAAAGTCACCTGTCTCACAGATGGGACCCACCACATCCACTTTTTGCTCTTGCCTTGCCTGGGGCCTGACTTCTGATATATGGTGATAGGCTCCATATAAGGCGGGCCGGATCAGATCATTCATGGCCGCATCCACCACCACAAAGTTTTTGAGGGTGGTCTTTTTAGTGACCAGGACCCTGGTGACTAAGATGCCGGCATTGCCGGCAATGACCCGCCCAGGTTCCAGAATCAGGGTTAGCCCCTGATATGCCTGCAAAGCCTGACTTAGGGCCAAGCCCAGCTCCCTTGGATGGGGCGGATCCTCTTCTGCGTAAGGAATGCCCAAGCCTCCGCCCAGATCCAGATAGCGAATCTCAAGGCCCATGTCCTGCAGCCGGGCATAAAGATCCAGCAGCCTCTGCAGGGCCCCCAGGAAAGGGGAAACCTCAGTCAATTGAGAACCTATATGGCAGTCTATGCCCACAGGCTCAATCCAGGACAACTCCCTGGCCATTTTGTATAATTCCTGGGCCTGGTCCATGGGTATTCCGAATTTATTCTTTTGCAGTCCAGTGGAGATGTAGGGGTGGGTGCCAGGGTCCACGTCAGGGTTGATGCGTAGAGCAATGCGGGCTTTTTGTCTTTTTTCCCGGGCTACATTATGTAAGAGTTCCAGTTCCTGTTTAGACTCCACATTGAACATGAGGATATCTGCCTTTAAGGCCTGTTCCAGTTCATGACGCTGCTTGCCCACCCCGGAAAACACTATCTTTTGAGGGTCCAGGCCTGCGCTCAGGCATTTGTGAAGTTCTCCGCCAGAGACTATATCCGCGCCTGCGCCTTGTTTGCCCAGTAGATTGAGTATGCTCAGGTTGGAGTTGCATTTTACGGAAAAGCAAGTCAGATGAGGGAGTTTTTCAAAGGCCGAGTCAAAGGCCTGTAAATGCCTGAGCAAAGTGGCCTGGGAATATACATAAAGGGGAGTACCGAACTTTTGAGCTAAATCACTGACTTTGACTTCTTCAGCCCAGAGTTCGCCCTGTTTAAAGTGAAAATGATGCATCTTTAATTGCTCCCTGTGATTATGTGTCTGCAAAAAGTGTTTTTTTTGCAGACACAGAGGACAGAAGACAGAGGACAGAGTACAGAAAGATCAATGGATTATAATTTCCCTGATTTTAAACTATTGCCTGATTTATGAGTTTTTGAAGTTACATCTGTGATGTTAATCCGGATCTGTGTTCAGAAAATTAATTTCTAGTCCAGGCTAAACCAGCTGGATATCACCTGTGTGCAGGGTCAGAACCTGGCCCTCTACTGTGCGCACCACCAGCCTGCCATATTCATCCATATCCTGGGCAACCCCCCTTGTCTGATGTCTGTTGTATAAAAACTCCACTTCCCGGCCCAGAGTGCAGTTCATCTCCAGCCAGGAGCTGCGCACAGGGGCAAAACCCTGGTTTAAATAATCGAGATACACATTTTCCATTTCCAGCAGTATTTCCTGCAAAACCTGTACTCTAGGCACATGGCGCTGCAGGATCATATTCAGGGAATGGGCCAGGTTGCTAAGCTCTGGACTGAAATCATGGCTTTGGGCGTTTACATTCAGGCCTAGGCCCAGGACAATATAACCTATCCGGTCTGCTTCAGCTGAAATTTCTGCCAGTATGCCTCCCAGTTTTTTGTCCTGGTAAAGTATATCATTGGGCCATTTCAGGCCGGACTCAAGCTGCAGGTATCTTTGCAGGGCCCGGTTTACAGCGACCCCGGCCATCAAAGTAATATGCGGTGCTCTGTGTAATTCCATTTCAGGTCTAAGCAGGCAGGACATATATATATTGCCTGCAGGAGAGCACCAGTTTCTATGCATCCGGCCCCGGCCGGCAAGCTGACGTTCAGTCAGGACCAGCAGGCCTTCAGAGGCATTCTGCCGGGCCAGGGTCTTAGCCAATTCCTGGGTGGAATCCAGTTCTGGACGACAGACAATCTCCTGGCCCAGAATCTTGGTCTTCAGGCCTGATTTGATCTCCAGAGGCAGCAGGAGATCAGGGCTGGGATGCAGGATATAGCCCTTGCCCAAAATTGACTCAATTGCATAACCTTCCTGCTGCAGTCTGCAGATATGCTTCCAGATGGCATTTCTCGAGACCCCGGCAGCCCGGGCTAGGACCTGTCCGGAGACAGGACCTTTGTCCTTCAAAGCCTGGAATATAATTTTCCTGGTTTGGCCTGAATGCATGGCAAAATTCTGGTTTATCCTTTAAAAAGGTCATTTAACAAAGAATAACACCAATGGCAATTGATTAAAAATCAGGACTTTAGTCAACCATTTTGTTTTTATGGTTGACAGTGCAGCCAAGCTCTCTTAGTCTGCCTGAAGTCAAGCCCTTGGGGCAAATATTTGCCCGGTTCAGAAACATTAACCCGGGTTAAGCCTAAAGCATTGAGTATCCATGCAGGAATCATTGTCCAACATGCACCGCTTAGTCTGGATCTCCCTGATGGCGGCCCTGATAATAGCCGGCTCCTACCTGCATTTTCCCTTGGGGCCTGTGCCGTTTAGCCTGCAGACCTTGTTTGTGCTTATGGCCGGTTTTGTGCTGGGTCCCCTGGCGGGTTTTTCTGCCATAGGCCTCTATCTTTTGGCTGGCATTGCAGGTTTGCCGGTATTTTATGGCGGTACTTCCGGTCTGGGTCATATCCTGGGCCCCACTGGAGGTTACCTGGCCGGATTTTTGATCACCCCCTGGATCACTGGATTTGCAGGCAGTGCTACTACAATCAGGCCTCTGCCCTGGAGCTGGGCACTTTGTTTTGCTTTTTTGGGCAACATTCCCATCTATGCTTTGGGCCTGCTTTGGTTGAAGGTTGTCCTGGACATTTCTTGGTCCCAGGCAGTGCTTACTGGAATGCTTCCTTTTTTGCCGGCAGATCTGGTCAAGATATTTCTTTGTGCGGCTATTGTGCGTTTTTTGCAGACTCATAATCTTAGCTGGAATAAATGATAGAAATCAAAGAGTTAGACTTTGCCTTCCAGAGCCAGTCTCCAGTGCTGCAAGGCATAAACTTGAGCATTGCCCAAGGAGCCTTTATTGTTCTGACCGGGGCCAACGGCAGCGGCAAATCCACTTTGCTGGCCTTGCTGGCAGGTTTGTATCTGCCTCAAGCAGGGAGCATAAATCTTGGTGATGCTCAGGGCCAAGAAGGGCAGGCCTTGCAGCGCTCCAGGACGGGTTTTTTGCTTCAGGATGCAGATCTGCAGATTTTGGGCGGTACTGTGCGCGAGGACATACTGCTGGGCTATGCAAGTGAACAAATAGAACAAGAGCAAAAGGCCAGGAACCTGGCCAGCAGGTTTGATCTGCTGCAGTATTGGGACTTGCCAGTACAGAACCTGTCCGGTGGGGAGAAGAAAAAACTTTGTCTGGCTGCGGCTTTGATGCGCAGTCCACAAGTCTTGCTCTTTGATGAGCCTTTCAACAATCTGGATTATCCAGCACTTAAGGAATTGCGTCACATCTTGTCTGCCCAGAAAAAATCTGGAGTAACCCAGGTTATAGCCAGCCATGACCTGGAGCCTGTCCTGGACCTGGTAGATGAAATTGTAATCCTGTATCAGGGCAGACTGGCCTGCCAGGGCAGCCCAGAACAAGTATTGGACAGGCTGCAGGAATTCGGAATAAGGACCCCATGTAACTGGGGCCTGCAAAAGACCCTCTGCAACTGGAATAGAAATATCAACGCAGTTTGAGCAGCAAAGCCTTGAGCCTTAAAATGCATGACTTCAGAACTTTTTTGCTCAGACTGGACCCCAGGTTGAAGATCATTTCTGCCTTTGCCCTGGGCATCTTGACCTGGCAGGCAAACTGGGCTGTCTTGGGTTTCTATCTGCTGTTTGTTGCAGTCCTGGCTCTTTTTTTATCGGGATATGGTGCAGTAAGCAGCAAAAACCTGCGCTACTTGGCCTGGCTGGTATTGCTCTGGAGCGGGATTAAGGCCTTGTGGGGACTCTGGGCAATGCAGCCTGTAGAGCAGGCCCTGTTCTCCAGCCTGATACTGGGGCAAAGACTGGCTGTTTTGGTTTTGCTGGGCCTGTGTCTGACTGCCCTGTGCTCAGCCCGGCAGCTGGGCCTGGCCTTTGACTGGTTTTTACGGCCTGTATTGGGCGCTGCCAAGAGCTGGCAAGCAGCTTTATGTCTGGCCTTGATGCTGCATTTTCTGCCTTTGTCTCTACAGACTTTGCAGGGTGTAAGGCAGGCAATCTTTCTGCGCTGTCCTGAAGCAGGCGTCTATAAGAGGTTCAAGCTGCTGGTCAAGACCTCGTTCAGGATCTTGGCCCATAAAACCTGGGAACAGACTTTGGCCTTGAGTACCAGGGGGCTGGATCAAGGTTCGGCCTGGCAGGAACCGATTTTGTTCAGGCCCATGCATTGGCTGCTCGGCTTGAGCCTGGTTCTGTTGGCTGCTGTACTGGCCTTTAGCTGGTAGGCTAAGTTCCCAGGAGGACCTGTTCAGGGCTCGTCTGCTGTAATTATTTTGCTGGAAGCAGCTTCCAGGCCAGGGAAGATGTTTTCTGCCAGCAGTCGAAAACGATAATACAAATCCGGATCAAGCTCGCAATAGTTTATGCTCAGAGTATGATCCTTTTTTTGCACCTGCTGGGAACCCAGGCTAAAACTTAGGCGCTGCGTAGGCTGTAGGGGACATTCCAGGCAGGGAATTTTAGAGCCTTCCAGCTCCAGGACCACTGCCTGCAGGTTGCTGTGCTTGCCCTGCAATTCAGCGTTTATCTGCAGGCATTGTTGGTTTCTTACCGCGCTCAGCTCCCCCCAGGCCAAGACTTCCTGTTCCAGCTGCGGGGCAGGCCATTTTTTCCTGCCGCAGGAATAAGTGGCCAGGGCCAGGATGGTCACTAACAGCAGGACTATGCAGACCTGCAATCTATGGTTTATTTCAAAAGCCATTTTTCCTTCCAGCTTTGCAGAATGTTTAGGGCCTGCAAAGGAGTGGTGCGGTCCAGATCCAGGTTTTGCAGTTCCTGAAGCAGTGCCTGCTCAGGGCTTGTTCCTTTTGTTTGCTGTCCTGTTTCTTTGGGGGCAATGCCCGGCAGTAAAGGCTGCAGGCTGGATGCTGTTTTGCTCCGGCCCAGTCCGGATCTTACTTTGGCGCTTTTTTCTTCTAGTTGCTGCAGGATTTCCCCGGCTTTTTGGATTACACCCCGGGGCACCCCTGCCAACCGGGCCACTTCTATGCCGTAGCTGCGGTCTGCAGGTCCAGGCACCATCTTGCGCAAAAATACGATATCCCCTTTCCACTCCTTGACAGCAATATTATAATTCCTAAGCCCAGAGAGCTTGCCTTCCAGATTGGTAAGCTCGTGATAATGTGTAGCAAACAAGACCCTTAGACCATTTCTGCTGCTTAGGTTCTCCAGGACAGCCCAAGCCAGGGCCAATCCGTCATAAGTACTAGTCCCCCTGCCGATCTCATCCAGAATGAGCAGGCTGCGCCGGCCTGCTTGGCGCAAAATACGTGCAGTTTCAGTCATCTCCACCATAAAGGTGGATTCCCCTTGGGCAAGATTATCCGAGGCCCCAACACGGGTGAAAATACGGTCACAGATCCCTATGGACGCTGCTTCGGCTGGTACATAAGAGCCGATCTGAGCCAGGATGCAGATCAGGGCTGCCTGGCGCAACACAGTGGATTTGCCGGCCATATTAGGGCCTGTAATGAGCAGGATATTATCTTTCTGCCCTAGTTGCAGGTCATTGGGGATATACCTGGATCTGCCCTGGGCAGCTTCTACTGCTGGATGTCTGCCTTGGGTAATATGCATCTGCAAAGAACGATTCAGGTCAGGCCTGCACCAATCCCATTTTTCTGCAGCCCTGGCCAGGCATTGCCAGTAATCCAGCCAAGCCAGGCACCAGGCCATATGATTAATCCTTTCCCTGCTCTGATCCACTTTCTGGCGCAGGGCCTGGAACAATTCATATTCAAGGTTCTTGCGCTTTTCAGCAGCACTAAACAGTTTTTGTTCAAGGTCCTGCAGCTCTTGGGTCAGGTAGCGCTCAGCATTGGCCAGAGTCTGCTTGCGCTGGAAATGTTCTGGCACTTGGCCTTTATGGGCCTTGGACAGTTCAAAATAATAGCCAAAAACCCTGTTGTAGCCCAATTTCAGCTTGCCCAGATCATTGCTGCCTTGTTCCTTGGCCAAGAGCGCCTTGAGCTTGGTCTGCCCGTGCTCATCCAGTTCCAGGAGTTCGTCCAGCTCTGGATCAAACCCTTTTTGAAAAATCCCTCCTTCGGTGATTAACTGTGGAGGATTGTCACGCAAGCTGTCCTGCAGTAACTGACAGATGTCCTGCAGATTGTCCCATTGCTTCAAAATGTCCTGGAGCTGCTTTGGCCTGTCTTTTTCCTGCAAGTTGGTTTGAATTGCTTCCTGCACTGCAGGCAATTGATGCAGGCTGTTGCGCAGCGAAATCAGATCCCTGGGATTGGTCCTGTTCAGGGAAATCTTGGAGCTTAGGCGTTGCAGATCAAAAATTTTGTCCAAAGCCTGGGTCAAGAACTGCAGTAACCCTTCCTGTTCCAGCAGGCAGGCTACTGACTGCTGGTGGCTTTGTATGGTTTTCAGGTCCCTCCAGGGCCTTTTCAGACAAGTTTTTAGCAGCCTGCCGCCCATGCTGGTTCTGGTCAGATCCAAAACATGCCATAGAGTACCAGGGCCCTGGGCACCATCCAGGCGCTGAAATATCTCCAGATTGCGCTCTGTGACTTCGTCCAGGATTAGGTGCTGGCTTAGATCCAAAGGTTGAAAATGGCCCAAGTGCAGCAGGTCCTGTTTTTGGGTCTGGCGCAGGTAGGCCAGGATTGCTCCGCAAGCCTGTACCAACAAAGGCTTGTCCTCCAGGTCCAGTGGCCGGAGTCCTGAGACATGCTGGTTTTGCAAAAGATTGTCCTTGGCCCTGTTATAATCAAAAAAAGCCGCAGGCAGCCAGGTGAGCCTGCTGTCCATAAGCGGCAAAAGCTCTTGAGCTTTGCCCTGCTCAGGGCAGATTACCTCTTTAGGGTCCATCTTAATCAGCCATTGCTGAATTTCCGCCTTATTTTGGCTCTGGATCCCGCTCCATTCTCCAGTGGAAAAGTCCAGCCAGGCCAGGGCGCAGGCCTTGTCTTTGTCCCGAACGTAGACTGCAGCCAGATAATTATAAGTTTTAGCATGCAGGCTGTTTTCCTCAAGGATTGTGCCCGGGGTGAGTACTCTGGTCACAGCTCTTTGCACCAGGCCTCTGGCCTGCTTGGGGTCTTCTACCTGATCGCAGATGGCAATCTTGTAGTTTTTGTGCAGTAGTTGAGTCACATACTCCTGCAGGGCATGATAGGGCACACCGCACATGGGGGTCTTATCTTCAGCATTCTGATTACGGGAAGTGAGGGCGATGCGTAGTTCCTTGGCGGCAATTTCCGCATCTTGGAAAAAAAGTTCGTAGAAATCCCCCATACGAAAGAAAAGCAGGGCATCTTGGTGTTCTGCTTTGATGTCCAGATACTGTTTGAGCATGGGGGTCAGTTTGTCTGGACTCATATGCTAATTGGTCAATACTTTGAGAAAAGAGATGGAATGCCAGTTCTGGCATCTAGGACAGACAAAAAAGATTTTTTCCCTGCGCAGGCCGCAGCGGGTACAGATGAATTTCTTGATTTGTCTGGCCCGGCGCAGAAAAAATTCCAATTGAGTTTTGAAATCCTGACTCAAGGCTTGATCCTCTGCAGACAGGAATAAGAGTTCCAGTCTAGCCGGCCAAAAGTCTCTATCCATTGTAATACATCTTTGTAGCCACTGCTTGGCCTTTTCTTTACGTTCAATCTGCAACTGCAACCAAGCGCCATAATAACTAAGCAAAATGTCGGTAGATTCTTTTTCAAGGACCTTTATCAAGCCTTGGGCTGCTTCTTCCTGGATGGTGGGAGCGAATATTTCATGGTTGGTCCTGTCCTGATATAAGTGCTGGATCAAGCCTTCCAAGAGAATAAAACGCAGGTGGATTGGGACTTTAGAAGAACCTTTCCTGAAATTTGCAGCCAGTTGCTTCCAGTTGCAGTCTGTGTAAGACAGAATCATTTTTTCCAGCCAGGCTTCCACAGACTCCGGGTAAATGCGCAAGGCCTTGTTTATCCATTGCTCGCAGCTTTTTCTGTCTCTTTTATCCGCATACTGCTTGGCCGCCTGGATCAGGTAATGGGCTTGGGCCATAGGCTGGCCCAGACCTTGATAATAGCTGGCTGCAAGCTGAAAGTCCCTGCCTGCGGAGGCCAGGCCGGCCAGCTCAACCAGTATGGCTGGATCGTCGCCTGTAATTTCTCTGGCCTGTTCAAAGGCGGATTGGGCCCTGTCCAAAAAGCCCCCGCGCTTGTAGTCCAAGCCCAGTTCATAAAGGGCCTGGGCCTTGAATTTAGGGTTCAAGCCAGGACGCACCATAAGGTTTTGTCTGATCTGGATGGAACGTTCTATCTGGCCCTGGGCCCGGTACAGATTGCCCAGGGCCAGATAGATCTCCACCGCATCCGGGTGGTTCTTGACCACCTCGCTTAATTCTGCGATGGCAGTCTGGGTGTCCTGGGCAGGGGGGCTGGAGCCATGGGCCTCAAATAGCAGGATAGAGCTTGTTTTATTTTTGCCCTTCTTGAATAAGCTGCGCATTTTAGGCAGCACTGAGCTTGGTTTGGGCCACATGGAGTTCCTTGAACTGTAGTAAGGCAGTGCTCTTAGTTCAATAGTACATGTTTAGCTGGGCAGGCTCAACTGCCGAGCTGATCAGGGGTATTACTGCTTTGTTCCTCTTCCAGAGGCATGTTGCGCAGGGAATTTATTTCTTCCTGCAGCTTGCTGATCTGAGTTTTGTAATTTTTCAGTTCTTTGCCCTGTCGGATCTTTTCCAACAAGAGATAGAGCATGCTCACCAGAGCACCTATTACAAAGGCAAGCAGTATAAAGATGTAGACAGGCACTGGACCAGAGAGCCAATCCAGGCCAAAAAGCTGAAATCTGATCTGCAGTTTATTGACCAGGACCCCGGTGTTTTGCACGAAGAAGATCATGCAGACAAAAAACAGGAGTACAATAACTAAGACCTTGAAATAGCGCATGACAGAACCTCTTTCCTGGTTAGGGTTTAATCTCTGAAACAGGGTTTGAGCCAGTGGTATACAAAAGACCAGAGCTTCAGAAAACAATGGTTTGGTTCAGAACAGCCATCATATCCCGGGCTGAAGCAGAAGACAACTCCTGCCCTGCCCATACCCTGGATAACTTCGCCCAGTATCTGTGTTTTTCATGCACATTGGAGCAGGGTTTTGGTCAGCTGCAGGGCCTGTGGGACATCTTCAGCAGATATCACCTCTGTGAATTGAGGCCATTGGCCCAGGGCAATCACTGGTTTGCCAATTTTCAGGGCCAGGCCCATCTCTGCAAAGGTCCCTGCACCTCCTGCAAAGGCAATGACCAATGCTCCGTTCAGCACTACCAAATAGTTGCGCATGGGCCCCAAACCAGTAGCAATGGGCCAGCAAACATAAGGGTTAGCCTTTTGGAGATCTTCTGCAGGCAAGATGCCTATGGTCTGGCCTTGACCCTGAAGCGCACCCTTGCACACAGCTTCCATGGTCCCGCCCAGCCCTCCACAGACAATGTCAAAACCGGCCTGAGCCAAACCCAGCCCCAGATCCCAGGCCTGAGAGTATTGCCTGGAATCGATTTGAGCGCTGCCGATTACAGAGATCCGTTTATTGTGCATGACCTGAAATTCATAAATTACATCTAAAATATTAAATTTTATTCTTGCAAACCAACCATCATTTCAATACTTGAAAATACGTTTTCTGGTCAACCCGGGTTTACTTTTATCTTTGATGAAGTTCAATGATACCAGTAAATTAGTGGTTATTAAAGTTGTTTATGGTCACTACAGTGTTTTAGGGTTTTTCATGAATTCAAGACTCTTGCAGGCTATTATATCTGCCCTGACCCTGGAAAGCAGGGTTAGGTTTTGCCTTTTCTTTTTGTACCAACTCCTGGGCCAGGGCCATCTGCTCTTCTTTATTCTTGACCTGGCCGTCCAGTTTGGCTGCCAGGATATGGGTCAAGATGCGGGCGTAGGCCGGCCCTGGGTCCAGGCCCAGGGCCTGTAAATCATTGCCATCAATCTCTATGTTTTGCTTTTTTAACTGGCTCAAAAACAAGGAGACATGCTTGCGGATCTTTTCCTGCTTGGTGCAGGCCATTATATACAACAGGGCTTCAATGGCCAGTTTGTGCAATAAAAAATAGAGATCACTCAATTTCTTGCTCTTTTTTTGCCATTGATAAAGTTTTTGCTCAGTTTCTTGGACCTGGTGCAGGGTCTGAAGCAAAGAATCCTTCATTTTTTTAGGCAAGTCCAACCTTCTGGTCAGGCTGTCGATCTGCTCAGCGTTGTACCCTTGGCAAAAGGCCAGAAAATAAAGCTTCCAGTATTCAGGCGCAGGTTCCATATACATTAGTTCGTGCCAGTCCAAGACTTTTTCCACTTTTTGCAGCAGCTGCAGCTTGTTGTTATCCAATTTGAGTAAAGGATGGATGTTTTGCAGGATATCAAAGTCCTCCATGCGCTGCAGGCATTCCAGGGGGGAATCCTCCTGCATGATCAACTTTAACTCTTGAAACAATCGGCTTCCGGACAATTTCTGAAACATGTTCAATTGCAGGGCGTTTTTGATCAGTCTCTCTGTTTGGGCCCCAATTTTGAATTTAAAGCGCTGTTCAAATCTGATGGCCCTGACTATCCTGGTTGGATCCTCTACAAAACTCAGGGAATGCAGGACCCGAATTATGCGGTCCTTAATATCTTTTTGGCCTCCAAAAAAATCCACTAATTGGCCAAAATGTCCTGGATTTAGTTCTATAGCCAGAGCGTTGATGCTGAAGTCCCTGCGGAACAGGTCCAGTTTAATTGAGGATAATTCCACAGTGGGCAGGGCAGCTGGATGTTCATAGTATTCCAGCCTGGCTGTAGCCACATCAATGCGCTGATTATCCGGCAGGATGACCACTGCTGTCTTGAATTTCTTGTGTGCACGTATTCTACCCTGCAACTTATGGGCTAAAGCCTCTGCAAAAGCAATGCCGTCGCCTTCCACCACCAGATCAATATCCAGGTTGGAACGTTGCAGTAGTATGTCCCTCGCAAATCCGCCCACTGCATAGACCTTGATTCCTTTTTCTCTGGCCAGTTCGCCGGCTGTACCCAAAAGGCCCAGGATATGATCCGGCAGTCTGTTACGCATTAAAGGCTTTATGTTCTTTTCTTGCCTGCGTTCCGGAAACAGGGCTTCAGGGATCCTGGCCGGCTCTTCTACCAAGCAGTTAATCAAATCTGTGCGGGTAATGACCCCGATCAGTTCATCCTTCTCCACTACAGGCACCAAACGCTGACCTTGATCAATGATGATCTCCATTACAGCATATAAACTTTCTGTAGGGCTGACCTCGGAAAATTGGCGCAGCATGTATTCCTTGACTGCAAATTCACCCAGGCCATGGGCCTGGGCTTTATCTGCCAGTTGGTGCTCCAGGAGGCCAATGCATTTTTTGCCTTGATCTGCCAAGACCGGTATGGCCTTTAATCCGTATCTGGTCATAACTTTGGAGGCCTGGGCTATGCTTTTTTGCTGCACAATGCTTATTGCCGGGCTGGACATCAGTGTTTTGACCGTAATCTGGGGATTGATATGTGAATAAAGCAATCCAAAGAGTTCGTCCCTGACTTGAGTCAGAGTTTTGTGTTTAATCGTGACTGAAGCTGCATAGGCGTGACCACCTCCGCCCAAGGAGCTACAGATTTGACCTGCATTAACTCCCGGAACCCTGCTCCTGGCCACTACATGGATTCTATCTTGCATCCTGGCCAACGCAAAAACCACTTTCAGATTTTCAATGTCCATCATCTTGTGCACCAGCAGGGCCAAATCCCGCACGTAGCGTTCAGTGCTGACCTGGGCTAGAGTCACTTCAATGCCGTTGATATTATGCCTGGTAGCTGAATCCAAAAGGCTGTTCAGAATCGCCACCTGCTCCGAGCTGAGCTCCCGGTTCAAAAAATCAGAAATAAATCCGATATCCATACCTTTTTGCTTGAGCCAGACAGCGGCTGCCAGATCCTGTTCTGTGGTGGAGCTGAAGGTAAAACAACCCGTGTCTTCATATAGGCCAAGACCCATCAATGTAGCCTGATCCTGGTCAGGGGCTATTTTTTTTTGCTGCAAAAGGCTGATCAAGATGGCCACTGTGGAGCCCCAGGGTTTGACCACTTTTAGATCGGCCTGCAGATCCTCTTCAGAGTCAGGGTGATGATCATAGAGGTGGATTTGCAGATCTTTTTGCTGTAATAAAGGCTTGATATGAGCAAGCCTGGATTTTTGCCTTGTATCACAGACCACTAGAGTCTGGACTGATTGGGGCTCGATATCTTTATAAGAGTAAAAATTGAACAGATAGGTGGTACTTTGGATAAAAAAGTCCCGTAAACCCTGCTCCTGGCTGCCCGGGTAGATCAGGGCTGCATCCGGATAGAGCAGCTTGGCTGCCACCATGGAGGATAGGCAGTCAAAATCAGCATTGCTGTGCGCTGTGATCACTGTGGGAACTTGTATCTTGTGTTTCATTCGGTTTTGATTTTAGATCTAGGATGGAATTGTTCATGGATCTGCATTAAGCGTCTGGAATTGACATGGGTATAGATCTCTGTAGCGCTAATGTCTGCATGGCCCAATAGGATTTGTACAAAACGCAGGTCTGCTCCACCTTCTAGTAGATGCGTGGCAAAGCTGTGCCGCAGGGTGTGCGGGGAGATACTGCGTTTTATGCCGACCTGTTGGGCATAGCGCTTGATCATTTTCCAGACCCCCTGTCTGGAAAGGCTGCGCCCTGAGCGATTCAGGAAAAGATTCTGCTCTGTTGGCCTGAATTTTGGCCTCCAGACCTGGATATAGGTCTGCATATATTCCAGAGCGGTATGATGCACAGGCACCAGCCGGTCTTTGTCCCCTTTACCTCGGATACGGAGCACTCCGGATTGAAAATCCAAATCCATGGGCTGCAGTCCGCATGCTTCTGATACCCTTAGTCCTGCAGCATACATTATTTCTATTATGCATCTGTCTCTAAAGCCCAGTTTACAGTAAGGATCAGGCTGCAGCAATAATGATTCCATTTCTGCCTGGGAAAGCACCTCAGGGAGCATTTTGGGCAGCTTAGGACCTTGCATTAATCTGGCCGGGTTTTCCTGGAGAGCAAACTGTTCACAGACATGGTCGAAGAACATGCGCAGGCAGGAAAGCTTTCTGGCTAAAGAACGGGTACTAAGACCCTGCTTGCGTAAAAAAACAAGATAAAGGAAAATAGTTTGTTCCTGAACTTGTTCCAAACTGCCGGATCTGGAATGCAAAAAATGTAGAAAAGCTTTCAAATCCTGGGCATAAGCCTGCAGGCTGTTTTCAGCCAGGCCCTTTACCACCAGCAAGGTTTCCAGAAAGCTGTCCACCCAGGGGTGTGTAAAGTCTATTGCTGTTTCTGAAATCTGCATCATCTAAACCGGATGTTATTGCAGCTCAAAGCTAGTTGAAATGTTTTTGTTTCAGACCGATGGATTCAAGATTTAGCCCTGGAGATGCCATGCAGCAGGAACCGGTGCAAACATTTATAGGACTGGGCTCCA
Source organism: uncultured Desulfohalobiaceae bacterium (assembly GCA_964562725.1). Taxonomy (GTDB): domain Bacteria; phylum Desulfobacterota; class Desulfovibrionia; order Desulfovibrionales; family Desulfothermaceae; genus CAZBUB01. The sequence continues at coordinate 26,784 of CAZLUR010000016.1, forward strand.
ATCTGGGCGATTCTGAGCGGAACCTGCAATTGGCAGCTGCTCTGGTACTTAGCCTGAAAGATGTGCAGCCCGGCCGGATATCCCAGATATACTACACTGAACCCCAAGGGGTCAAAGATCAACCTTGGTTTGCCAATCAAGTGCTGCAGGTGTATTGTACAGCGCATTGGGGCCCTGTATGCTTTTTACAGGCCCTGTTCAAAATCGAAGCCTGTCTGGGCCGGACCAGAAACAAGACCTGGGAGGCCAGGTACATTGATCTGGATCTTTTACTTTTTGGCCAGCAAATTAGAGTATGCACAGAACTTACCTTGCCTCATCCCAGGATGGAGCAAAGGGCTTTTGTCCTTGTGCCCCTCCTGGAAATTGCCCCGGAATTGGTGTTGCCCAATGGGCAACATGTCCAGCAGCTATTGCAAAATATACCTTACAGGCTGCAGGCCAACAGGATCTGGCAGGAGTAAAGCCATAAATTCAGATTTTGCATATGCAATAATTAATAAAAGGAAAGCCTATGTTTAAGGTCATTGTTTTTTTGGTGGCTGGCTTTTTGCTTTATAAGCTGATAATGGGAGATCAGAAAAAAAAGATGCAGGCCAAGCAAAAAAAGGCCAGTGAAACCGTTTCCTCTGGAGAGATGGTTAAGGATCCGATATGTGGCACCTATGTCTCAGTGGACAGCGACATCCGGGTCAAACAAGGGGATGAAGTCTACTATTTCTGCGATTACGCCTGCCGGGATGAATTCCTCAGACAAAACAAACAGTCCGAATAACTATCTAGGAATTTTGAACCTTTAAAGGTTTAAGTGCAGGTGTTTTAGTTTGTCAAACCGGTTAAGCCCCAAAGGATTTTGGCCTAAGCACCGGTCCAGGATAATCAGTCTGATCCTGGTCCTGATTTTGCTGTTTGGGCTTTTTTACCTGTGGCAATTTTCCCCTTTGGCCAGCTGGAGCGATCCGGAACTTTTACGGGAAAAGCTGAATAAAATCAAAGAGCATCAAGTCCTGCCCCTGGTCTTGATAGCCATCTACCTGTCAGCGGGAATATTTTTATTCCCTATATCAGTGCTCAATATTGCCGGAGTATTGCTTCTGGGCCCTTGGAAAGGATTTCAATACGCCTATTTGGGCAACTTGAGCAGTGCACTTTTCAGCTATCTTCTGTTCTATTTTCTAGGACGTAAGGCTTTGCGCAATCTCTCCGGGCAAAAGATCATAAGTTGGAGGAAAAAACTGGCTAAAAATGGTCTATTAAGCATGCTCATCCTTCGCAATTTTCCCTTGAGCTTTGGCTTGGTGAGCATGATAGCAGCTGCTTCCAATTTCAGCTTCAAGGAGTATACCCTGGGCACCATGCTGGGCATGTTGCCGGGCTTAATTTTGATCTGTTTTTTGACTGAAGGTGTGCGGCAGACTGTGTATCCACCTAATCCCAAATGGTTGGCCTTGGCTTTGCTGGGTTGCATTGTGATTTTCGCAGCTTACAGGCAGATCAGAAATTACCTGCAATCCAAGCTTGGAATGGATTGGGAGCAACAAAATCAAGAAGAATAACACCCTGGGTAAGAAGCCTAATTCCCGGTACTCTTGCCGGCTGTGTCCATTATTCAGGTTATTCAGTTATAGTTAGCAAACATTCCAGCTCTGCCTGGTAAGCGTATAATATGGAAATCCAGACCTTAAAATTCCTGGCTGCACCTTTAGTCTGCGCTTTTATTGGCTGGCTGACCAACTATCTGGCCATCAAGATGTTGTTTAGGCCTAGAGAACCAGTAAATATGCTGGGTTTGCACTGGCAGGGTCTATTTCCCAAAAGACAGTCCGAACTGGCCTTCAGGCTGGGGCAGTTGGTGGAGCAGGAACTGCTGAACCATCAGGATATTGAGCAAGCCCTGCAGGACCCGGAATTCCAGGACAGGCTGCGCCAACTGGTAGACATCTATGTGCACAATTTCATACACAACAAGCTCAGTGCCATACATCCTTTATTGAGCTCATTGCTCCAGGGCCAGATCCTGGGCAAGATCAAAGGCCTTATTGTGCATGAAGTAGAGAAGTTTATTCCGCAGATGGTGGAACACGCCTCTGCAGAGTTAAAGCAACGCTTTAACTTTGGCAGGATTGTGCAACAAAAGATCCAGGACTTTTCCATGGCTAAGCTGGAGAACATAATTTTCAGCATGATGAAGAGGGAGCTGCGATTCATCGAGTTATTGGGTGCAGTACTAGGCTTTGGGATTGGTAGTTTGCAGTCCTTGTTTTTGTATATACTTTAATGACCGGCATGCAGGTTTTATGCAGCAAAATAAAATGGACAGACAGACCCTGCTGCACTTTTTTGATGCAGAATTAAACTCTTTGTTCAGCCTGGACGGCGAGGAGGAAAGCATTATCCACGCCGCCGGCTTGGGCAACAAATCTTGATAAGGGACAGGCTGCATGGATCTGCGCAACTCTCTGCTGGCCCGGGCTTATTTTGCCTTACTGGACAAGTCTTTGTTGACCTGGCTCAAAAAATCCCAAATTTCCCCTAATCAACTCACTTTACTGGGCCTGTTTATTGCTGTACTGGTCCCGGCAGGCTTTTTGCTCCACTCCTGGCTGGGCTTTTTCTGCCTGGGCCTGTCAGCAGCTGCAGACAGCTTGGACGGTCCTTTGGCCAGGCACAGGGGAGAGCAGAGTCTCCTGGGGGCATTTCTAGACTCTACAGCAGACAGAATTGCTGATTTTTTTTATCTTTGCGGATTTTGGATCCTGTTCTGGCTCCAGACAGATAAGCGTTTTCTGGCCAGCCTGCTGGTATTTTCCGCGTTTTTACTCACTGTACTTATCAGCTATATCAAGGCCAGGATAGAAGGTCTGGGGGGCAGCTGCAATTTGGGGCTCATGGGCCGGGCCCCTCGCACTATTTATCTTATATGCTGGGCATTTTTGCTGGCCCTGTTTACCGGACAGCAGGAGCTTTTGCTCTGGTCAGGACTTATCCTGCTCTGGTTACTGCTTTTATTTACAGTAGGCCAGCGCCTGCAGCAGGCACGCAGGCTATGGCAGGCTTAAGCACCTGCTGATCGGAACCTGGGGAATAGTGCTCGCCTGCAAAAGGGTTTTTTTGCAGGCGCAGAGGACAAAAGACAGAGGACAGAAGGCCCGGTACTCAGCATTTCTGTGTGCTGTGCAGGCACAGAGAACAGAGAGTTATGCGATGCAATTCTATTGTTTCTGGATCAATCCCAGCTGCGTTTATCCTCAATGGATTTGATCTGCGGGGGTAGAGTTCCAGGAGCAAGCACTTCCAGCCTGGGCCTGATCTTTATCTTTTCCCTAAAGATATGCAAAAGTTCCTCAGAGAGTTTGAAACTGTTGCTCTCCACATACAGTACAACCTCATCAATGCCTCCCGGGTTGGTTACTTCCAACTGCCAGCGCTTGACTTCTTCGAACCTGGAGATAACCTGTTCAATTTGATGTGGGTAGACGAACAAACCCTTGATTCTGGCTGTGGTGTCTACTCTGCCTATGATGCCTCCCAGCCTGGGAGATGTCCTGCCGCAGGGACAGGGAGAACGCTCTATGTATGATAGATCTCCGGTAGCCAGACGAATCAAGGGGTAGGTCTTGTTGAAAGCAGTAACCACCACTTCACCAACTTCACCGTCTTTGAGAGGGATGCCTGTATCAGGATGGCATATTTCTACAAAGGCCCGATTAGCCAGGTGTAGTCCGTTTTTGTGGTAGCATTCATAACCGATGCAGCCTACGTCTGCAGTGCCATAGCCCTGACGCATAATCAGATCAAATTTTTTCTCCAGAGTGTTCCTTACTTTTTCCGGGAGCTTTTCCGCAGTAACAAACGCTACCTCTAAAAACAGGTCTTTGCGTAAATTTATGCCCATATTTTCCGCTTTCTGGCTCAAGTGCATCAGATAGCTGGCAGTGCCTACATAGCCAGTCACTCTTAGTTTTTGCATTATTTCCAGCTGAGTATTGGTATTGCCAGGTCCTGCAGGGATTACCGCACATTCCAGGTTATGCAGAGGTTCTTCAAACATGAGGCCTGCCGGATTAAGATGATAGTTAAAACAGTTTTGCACAACATCCCCGGATCGAAATCCAGCGGCGTAAAAACCTTCAGTCCAGCCCCAATAATCAGAGACCCTGTCTTGGGGATCAAAAATCGGCCCAGGGGATAAGAAGACCCTGCGCATCTTGCCCAAATCTTTAGTCAGCAACCCCCCCAGTCTAGGCCCCATGGATTGAAGAAATATAAGCTCTTTCTTCTTTAAAATTGGTATATGCTTTATATCCGAGATCTCTTGAAATTTTTGCACATCGAACTGGGTCCGGTCGAATCTTTTTTTCACCTCTTCTGAATAGCGGTAGGCATGCTTGAGCATTTCTTTGAGCTGAATGCGATAAAACTGGTCCCGTTCCGAGCTGTCCAACACTTCCAGGCGGTTCAAAATTCCTTCGGTGCGGTCTTTACGGGTCATTGGCTATGGCTCCCTTGCACTGCGGTTTAATTAAACAGGTTTTTTCTGTATACAAAATGCCAGGATTTAAGTCCGGTTTTATTTTACCGGCCAGATTGAACAATATCAAACTGTAAATTTTATATATTAATTCTTGATTCTGCCTTTGGCAAGGGCAGGTCAGAAATATTGCAGGGCTCTATCTACTTCAGATTTCAAAGTTCAACTTTTAGTGTTAAGACAATATCTTCAAAGCATTGTTTTGATTACAAGCTGTAGTTATTCATTCCTGGGCCTGATCCGGATCAGGATTGTCCGGATCCATTAAGGGCGGCATAACAGGTTTTTGTACCCGGGCAAACAATAGATATCCAGTGTGAGCCACCATGCGGTCTTCGGGCCGAAGTCTCTCCGCCACTGGCTTGTATCTGCGCAGCAGTATTTCCAGTACTTCCAAATCAGAAAATTCTGCAGCCTCGAGTCTGGACAAAAGACTGCTGACCTGGTTCATGGTGGGCAGCAAAAAACCCACCGGAGCTCCATCCACTAGGGCCTGCACCAGATGGGGCAGGCAATCCCAGGGGGTGCGCACATCTATAAATGCAGCATGTACATCCTGTAGCCCGAAACCGTGGTCAATATCAGCCAAATGTTGCTCTACATTTTCTGCCAGGCCAAATTTATGCAAATTCCTGGCGCAGAGCTCAAAAAATTCCTGTCTGCGCTCAAAGGAATAAACTTTACCCCCTTGGCCTACAAACCAGGACATGGCTACGGTCAAAGCCCCTGAGCCGCTGCCGGCCTCTATGATTCTGCTGCCTGGCCTGATATCCAGTTTTAGCAGAATATAACCTATGTCCTTGGGATAGATTATCTGGGTCTTGCGTTTTACATTCTTTAGCAGATCATATAATGTAGGCTTTAATATCCTATAAGCCCTGCCCAGATGGGTGTAAACAATACAGCCAAAACCAGCCTCCAGGACCTGCCTCATATCCAAAGCCCCGTCATGGGTGTGCAGTACTTCGTCCTGACCTGCCTGTTTAAGATAACGCTTGCCCTTAGGGCTTACCAGTTGTATTAATTCACCAGGTTTGATCATTTGTACTCCTTTTTAGCTGCAAGCTGGATGAACCAAGGGAGTTTATGCCTTATAAACATGTATTCGGCCCAGTGAGTTCAAGCAGACTGGGGCTTTCCCTGGGCTTGGATCTGTTGGGGGATAAGATTTGCAGTTATGATTGCCTTTATTGTGAATCCGGTCCAACCAGGCTGCAGACGATGCGCCGAAAACCTTATGCAGCCGGGCAGGAGGTGCTGGCTGAACTTAAGCATTGGTGGGCGAACAAGTGGCTCCAGCCCGACCACATTACCCTGGGCGGTCTGGGCGAGCCTTGTCTAAACAGCGATCTGGGCAGCATCGTTTCCGGCATTAGGACGCTGGTGCCAGACATCCCATTGGCGGTATTGACCAATTCTTCTCTTTTGGGTTCGTCTTTGATAAGAAAAGAGCTGGCCCAGTGTCAAGTAATTTTGCCTTCCCTGGATTCAATGATACCAGAAGAATTCTGGACTCTGAACAGGCCAGTGCAAAAGATAAATCCCAATTGGATTGCAGAAAATATTCTGCGCACCAAACAAGGGTTTGACGGCTTAATATACCTGGAGATCCTTCTGGTGCAAGGCATAAACGATTCTGAGTCGAACTTAAAGCAGATGCAGGATTTTTGCAGCAAACTGGCCCCTGATAGGCTGGATGTGTTGACTATGACCAGGCCTGGAGCGCATAGCAGAGCAAAGCCAGTGCACGATTCAACCCTGGAATTTTGGAGGAGGTCGCTTTGTGCTTCTCCTGCGCAGGCTGCAGGGCACAGTGCAAAATCAGATTACACAAAGCACAGCCTGGAACAGATTTCAGAGATGGTTTTGAATTCGTTGCAAAGACGGCCTCAGACCCTGCAGCAGTTGGCTCTGGCTCTAGACCTAAAGCAGTTGCAGCTACAGCCTGTGCTACAAAAACTTATTAATCAACAGGTGATTACTGTAAAAATAATGGGAGAATTGGAATTTTTTACTTTAAAAAGGAAAGATCAGTTATGATTTATGATTTGAGGTGTCTATGGCGGTAAAAAAACGTAGAAAAATGTTTATCAGCGTATTGCCTGCAGAACAGATCGAGGTTGTGCTGAGCAAGGACGGCAAAGTGCAGGAATATTATGTGGAGATGCTCCAGCAGACCAAGACCAAACGCAACATTTATAAGGGGATTGTGCACAACATTGACCCAGCCCTACAGGCGGCTTTCGTGAACTACGGGGCTGCCAAGAACGGATTTTTGCAGGTGGACGAAGTCCATCCTGAATACTTTCAGACCCAGCTCAAAACCAGCAAAGAACAGAGATATCCCCCTTTACAAAAGGTGCTGCGCCCGGGACAGGAGCTCCTGGTACAGGTAGTCAAGGAACCTACAGGCAATAAGGGAGCTTTTCTGACCACTTATTTGACCCTGCCTGGCAGGTATTTTGTGCTTACTCCCGGCAGGGAACAATTAGCCATTTCCAGAAAAATCGAAGACGAGAAGGAACGTGATAGATTAAAACAGATAGTGGAAGAGCTCAAATTAGATCCAGGCATTGGGGTAATTTTACGCACAGTTAGTTCTGAACAGAACAAGACCAATCTTTCCAGAGATTTACAATTTTTAAAAAGACTGTGGAACGAAGTGCGCAAAAACGGCATATCAGAGCAAGGCCCAGCCCTGGTTTACGAGGAAAAGGACCTGGCCTTCAGGGCTGTGCGGGATTATCTGACGGCTGACGTCAGCGAGATCTGGGTGGATCATGCTGAAACCGCCAAACAGATCCAGGATTTTGCCGCTTTAGTCTTCCCCAGGCGCAAACGCATGGTCAAAAAGCACCTATCAGCGGACAAACCCCTTTTTGAACGTTTCAACCTGCAAAGGCAACTGGAGGTGGTCTATAATAGAAAAGTGACCTTGCCCAGCGGGGGAGAACTGGTTTTTGATCAGACTGAAGCCTTAATGGCCGTGGATATCAACTCCGGCAAGATTGCTGGGGAGAGCAATTTCCGGGAAATGGCTCTACGCACCAATTTAGAGGCGGCCCGAGAAATTGCAGAACAACTGCGTCTAAGGGATGTAGGCGGCCAGATAGTGATTGACTTTATTGAAATGAAGGAAAATAAGAGCTTAAGGGAAGTGGAAAAGACCTTAAAAACCGCCTTGAAGGAGGATAAAGCCAGAACCACAGTGGGCAGGATTTCCAGATTCGGTCTTTTGGAGATGGTCAGACAGAGAATGGGCTCTTCAGCCTTGTCCAGTACAATGCAGGACTGCCCAGCCTGCCAGGGTGCCGGACGGGTCCGCAGTCTGGAGTGGAGGGCCTTGCAGGCCTTAAAGGATATTTTTAACCAGTTAAGGAGCAAAAAGGCCCAACCTATAATGCAATACAGCCTGGATTCGGAGCTGGGCCTATATGTCCTGAACTACAAACGGCACAAATTAAATGCCCTGGAAAAAGAATTCAATGTGCAGATCCTGATCCAGGACAGCTAACAGGCTCTATGTCAAGACAGAGCAGGCATCCAGACATGTCTCAAGGAAAACTTCTGCTTCATATCTGCTGCGGACCCTGCGCCCTGTACCCAGGCCTGCAGTTATTGAGGCAGGGATTTGAAGTGCTGGGTCTTTTTTATAACCCAAACATACACCCCTTGAAGGAATATCTGCGCCGCAGGCAGGGAGTAGAGCGGGCAGCAGAATACCTGGGCATCAAGGTCATTTTTCTGGACCAGGAATACGATCCTGTCTCTTATCTGCGACAGGTGGTTTTCAGGGAGAATAACCGCTGCTTTTTGTGCTACCAGATGCGGCTGCAGCGTACCCTGCAAGTGGCGCGCAAAGGAGATTTTGATTTCTTCAGCACCTCCCTGCTGTACAGCAAGCAGCAAAGACACCAGGAGATTTCCGACCTGGCCAGGAATATGGCTCTGTCAGGCAAAATAAAATTTTTATATCAGGATTTTCGTCAGGGCTGGAAGCAAGGCCTGGATTTGAGCCTAAAATTGGGCCTGTACCGGCAGGATTATTGTGGATGCATCTACAGTGAGATAAAACGGTTCCAGAGCCAGTTGGACCAAATTGGACAGCAAGGCTCTAAACCAAGCACAGGGTCAGGAGAATAACGTCTTTTTAGATCAGGGCTGAGATGCTGCTCTATATCCATTTTCCATTCTGCAAGGCCAAATGCGCATATTGCGGGTTTTATTCCCTGGAACTCCAGGAATCTTTGCTCCAGAAATATCTGGGGCTTGTAAAGCAGGAACTCAGTATTATTTCGGATGAACTGCCCAGGATGAAAATTGAGACCCTGTACCTGGGCGGGGGTACTCCCAGTCTTTTGCAGGCTGCAGA